>JADFHG010000029.1:5162-12833 GCA_022567365.1 Planctomycetota bacterium
CCGTTCATAGCGTCATAACGCCTTTGCGACCGGAAAAACATGCACCCGTCGATGGTACAAGCCTAACAGCCTGTTGAAGAAGTCCGCGTAGCGTCCGCCCCCTGTGGCGGACGTGGTTTTCGAATCTGCTATCGCCGTCCTACGTCCGCCGCGGGGGGCGGACGTGGTTTTCGAATCTGCTATCGCCGTCCGACGTCCGCCGCGGGGGGCGGACGCTACTAACTCGGGTGGACAACACTTTTTCAACAGGCTGCTAACGCGACCCGGCCGAAGTGGACCGCAGTCAAAATAAACCCACACCAACAAAACTAACACGACAACTCGCACAACTATCGTGGCGTGCGCTCATCCAAATAGGTCGTATCGTCCGATCATTATAGGTTGGAACGCGCCTTGCAAGTACTATCCCGGAAAACCATGACCGGGAGTTGCATCGCGATGGACACCGGACGCTGTTTTTGCATTTGCAAAAACGGGATTGACGCGGACGGCGCAATGGGAACAATGATCGCTCGGGGAGTGGGAGTTTGCGGCCCGAGTACCGGCCCGTCGCGCGGCGGATCGGATGGCTCGCCATTGGCCGGGCGGTGGCAGCCCGGTTTGACCGGCACCGTGCCTACCCAAAAGGGTGTTGCGCCGGCCTGTCTGCGTGCGACGCACAGGCAGGCGTGCGGCGATTCCCGAGCAAGAGTGTAGAACACCGTAATGATTGACAAGCTGGAGCGCACACGTCGTGCGTTGAACGTGGTTCTGGTCGTGGTCTGTCTCGGTGCGGGCGCCGGCGCGGCCGTCTGGCTGGTCGGGCACGCCCCAAAACCGCCGAAGCGCGAGAGCGTGATACGGGCGCTGAGCGTCTCGACTGTGGAGATCACGCCTCGCCGGGAATCGTCCGCGATCGTTGCGTACGGCACGGTTCGTCCGAAGCAGCAAGTCCGGATCATCCCGCAAGTGAGCGGTGCACTGATCTACATGCACGACGATATCGCCCAGGGCAAGTTCATTGCCGAAGGCGAACTCCTCTTTAGGATCAATCCTGTCCCGTATGCGGCGAAGGTCGCGCAAGCCAATGCCGAGATTCGGCGGTTGGAAGGTGTGCTCGCGCGACACGAAGAAGAACTCCGCGGTCTGGATCAACGACTTGTCGCCGTCGATCGCATGGTGACGATCGAGCGGCAGAACTATCTGGCCACGAAACAGCTCTTCGACGAGAGCGGTGTAGGCACGATTCAACAGGTCGCAGCGGATGAACGACGCTATCTCACCCAGCAGGATTCGGCGTTCGTCTTGAAGAGTCGCCGGGCGATGATCCCGCACTTTCGCGAAGAGACGGAAGCCCTCCTCGAGGCTGCCCGGTCGCGCCTGACGCAGGCCGAGTTCGAGCTTGACAGTACGCAGATCAAATGTCCCTTCGACGCCCGTGTCGAGTCCGTGAGCGCCCATACATCGCAAGTGGTCATGCCGCCGCTTCAGATCGCGACACTGACCAGCCTCGAGGCATTCGAGATTTCGGTCGGGGTCGATCCACGTGAGCTCCGGTGGCTGGAGGAATCGGCGCGCCCGGAAGCGCTGGATACGGCGGACGGTTCGGCGGCGGCCAAGGTCGTCGTTCGCTCCACCGTCGCCGGTCGGCGATTCGTATGGACCGGTTACGTGACGCGTTTCGAGCGCGTCGACGAGGCCACCCGGACGGCCCGTCTGGTCGTCGAGGTTCGCAACGCGGACTTGACCGCCCGGCGCATCGACGGTGTCGAGGGCGACGGCGCGACGACCGGTGGGGGCACGCTTGCGATCGGGATGTATTGCCGAACCGAATTGCCCGCTCGAATACTCGAGGATGCGTTGGTCGTACCGCGCCACGCGATTCACGACAACCGATGGGTCTATGTCTTCGAGCCGAACGCGGATTCCGACGACCCCACGCTCGGTGTGCTCGGGCGTCGGTCCGTGCCCCGCTTGAGAACGGTGGCGAGCGGCGTGCTCGTGGACTACCGCGGCCGCGGCGACGGCCCCGTGTGTGAGCTTAAACCGCACGATCGGGTCATCACATCGCGCCTGCGGCGGCCGGTCGTCGGCATGCCGGTTCGGCTGCGCGGTTCGCAGTCAATGCACGCCTCCATTCGACCGTCAGCACCGCCGGTCGAGACGAGTCCGGCTTTGTCACCGATGAGACCCACCCGGTTGCCGGTCGTTCTCGGGCAGGCAACCGGAGTTTCCGGGATCCGCTAGATGCAATTGGCCCGCGGTATCATCGCGGCCGGCGTGCGAAATCCCGTCCTCGCAAACCTCATCATGGTGTGCGTGCTGGTCGGCGGATATCTGAGCATCCAGCGGATGCCCAGTGAGGCGTTTCCGGAATACTCCCTCGATATCATTTCCATAGAGGTCGTCTATCCCGGCGCGAGTCCGGAGGACGTGGAACGCTCGGTCTGCATTCCCATCGAGGAAGCGCTGACCGGAATGGACGGGGTCTACGAGCTTACCGCGTCCGCGGCCGAAAACGTCGCGACGATCTGGTTCCCCGTTCGCGCGGAGGTCCGGGACGTCACCTCGGTCTTCGAGGAGACCAAGGCCCGAATCGAACAAATCACCACGCTGCCGCCCGAGATCGAGAAACCGATCGTGACCGAACGGACGTCTCGCTGGGAGGTGATCAGCATCGCGATCCACGGCGACATCTCCGAGCGCACTCTGAAGGCGTTCGCGCGAGAAGCCAAAACCGATCTGATGGCGATGCCGGAGATTTCCCAGGTAAATCTGAGCGGCGTTCGGGACGACGAGATCGAGATCAACCTTTCGGAGGAGTCGCTACGGGCGTACGGGCTGACCTTCGACGAGGTTATCCGGGCGATCAGGCGCGGCAGCCTCGACCTGCCGGCGGGCAACATCCGCACCGCGGAAGAAGAAGTGTCGCTCCGTGTCACCGGCCAGCGCCTCACCGCGGCGGCATACGAGGATCTCGTCGTGATCGACAGACCGGACGCGCTGGTCCGGCTGCGCGACGTGGCGACCGTGCGCGAGGGCTTCTCCGACACCACCACGATCGGCAGATTCAACGGCGAGCCGGCGGTCGTGCTAAACGTGTTCAAGACGCCCAAGGAAGACACCACGGTAATCGCGGACCTGGTGCGGCGATACGTGGCCGGGCGGCAGGCGTCGCTTCCGGATCGGGTGCATATGGCCGTCTGGGGGGACAACTCGGTCATGGTCACCGATCGGATTGGCATGCTGGTGCGCAACGGCGTGGCGGGTCTGATCCTCGTATTCATCACGCTCCTCTTGTTCCTCGAGATTCGTACCGCATTCTGGGTCGCCGTAGGGATTCCCTTTTCGTTCGCCGGCGCGTTCATTCTGATGGGCTTGCAGGGTGAGTCGATCAACATGATCAGCCTGTTCGCCCTGATCATGGTCTCCGGAATCATCGTCGACGACGCGATCGTGATCGCCGAGTCCATCCACGCGCGAAGGCGCGCCGGCGACTCGCCCGAACTCGCGTCGATCGAGGGCGCTGATCGCGTCGCGCTCCCGGTGCTGGGATCCTCGCTCACGACGATTATCGCGTTCATGCCGATGCTCTACGTCATCGGTATCATGGGCAAGTTCGTACACATCCTGCCGATCGTGGTGATGGCTGCCATCGTTACCTCGGCGGTCGAGGCGTTTTTCATACTGCCGGTTCATCTGTGCCGTCGCGATCCGATCGGTCTGTCGAAAGGTAACCAAGGCCCGACCCGTGTCCGAAGGATGATCGAGACGGCCATCACGCGGTTCATCGAGCGTTGTTTTCGACCGGTATACCGGGCGAGTCTTCGGTATCGAACGGTCACCGTTTCCGTGGCCATCGGGGCCTTCCTCGCGATCGTCGGTCAGGTCGTGAGCGGGCGCACTCCGTTCGTGCTTTTCGCCAAGGAAGACGGCAACGTGCTGCGGGCGCGCGTGCGGTTTCCGGATGGCACTCCGCTTTCGGTGACGCAGGCCGCTGTCGCCCGCATCGAAGACGCCGCACGCAGGCTCAACGACGACCCGGAGTTGACGCCCGCCGCACCCGGACCGCTCGTGAGCCAAGTGCATTCCATCACCGGCGAATTCGCCGATTGGCTCGTGAAGCACGGCAACAACCTGTGCGAGGTCCGCATCGAACTGATGCCGGCCGAGAAGCGCCGAATCCACAACCAAACGATCATCTCGAAGTGGCGAGAACAAATTGGGACGATTCACGACGCGCAGACCTTTACGATCGTGCGCCAGAAAATCGGACCGATCGACGCGCCGCTGGAAATCCGGCTGCTGGGCGATGATTTCGATGAGCTTCAGGACGCGGCCGATCAGATCGAAGCCAAGCTCGCAGCCTACGAGGGTGTGACCGACGTATACCGCGACCTGCTTCCGGGCAAGCGCGAGCTGCGCATCCAACTGAAACCCGAGGCGCGCACCCTGGGCTTGACGTTATACGACGTCGCGACGCAACTTCGTCAGGGATACTTCGGCGGTGAGGCCGTGCGGGTGCAGCGCGACCGCGAGGAGGTCGTCGTGCGCGTTCGCTATCCGCCGGCGGAGCGCCGCTCCATCGCGGATCTCGAGTCGAAGCGTTTCCGCACGGTTCGCGGCGACGAGATCCCGTTCAGCGAAGCCGTCGATGCCGATTGGCATCAGGGTTTCACCTCGATCATGCACCAGGACGGCAAGCGGCGTGTCGCCGTGTTCGCCGACGTCGACGAGCGCGTCACGAACGCGGAGATGGTGCTGCGCGATCTCGAGGAATCGTTCCTGCCGGAGTTGGTGGCCGGGTACAACGACGTGCGGTTTGCGTTCGGCGGCAATCGCAAACAGATGGACGAGTCGGTGTCGAGCCTGATGCGCGGTTTCGGGATGGCGCTCGTCGCCATTTATGCCGTACTCGCGGCCCTGCTTCGATCGTATATACAGCCGATCGTAATCCTGATCACCGTACCCTTGGGGTTGATCGGTGCCGTGGTCGGGCACATGGTTTTCGGCTACAGCCTTACGTTGATGAGCCTCTTCGGTGTGGTCGCGCTTTCGGGCGTGGTGGTCAACGACGCCTTGGTCCTGATCGACTTCATCAATCGGGAGATCCGTGACGGGCGTAGCGTCCAGGAGGCCGTTCTCAGCGCGGGCGAAGCACGCTTCCGAGCGGTGGTACTGACGACGATCACGACGGTCGCCGGCCTGTTGCCCCTGTTGGCGGAGCGGAGCAAACAGGCGCAATCGATCATTCCGATGGCGATCTCGCTGTCGTTTGGCTTGATCTTCGCCACGGCGCTGACGTTGCTCGTGGTACCGTGCCTCTACCTGATCGTGAATGACGTACGACGCTTTGTGCGTTGGTTGCGGCACGGCGGGGCCTATCCGCCGGCCGAATACGTCGAAGAGGCCGCGAGAGAGAGGCTTGCGGGTGCGAGACAATAAACAACCCAAACACGAATCGCCCACGTTTCGTCATATATCCACATCGGGGAGAGGAAGCGCACGCGCCATGTTTCGAGGTGAACGAGCAACGCGAGGCAAGCGATCGGCTGGAGCATTTTCCGATTTCGTATGTTGGATCCACAGACAAGCGCGACGCATCAAACGACGAGAGATCGCGCGGGCCTGGCAAAGCCAGCTTGCTCGCGCCCGCGGCTCGGAAGATGGAAACGCGAAACGCTCCAGGCGATTACAGTTTGCGTTGTGCGCGCTGCTGCTTGTTTCCCCGGCCGGTTGCCAGTGGGCGGGACAGAAAATGGAGGTACTCGAGGACCATCTGGTCAGTTCGCTGCTGCGCGAGTCGGACAGGTTGCACACGGAAATCAACCAGATCATCGAGGAGGCGACGACCGGGGACGGGGGGGAATCGCGGGCGGCCGCACTGCTGCCCGAAGACGTCCTCTTGCTCGACCACGCCCGGAGAATCGCGCTCGTTGAAAACCCCGACATCCACGCGGCGCGGGCCCGGCTTGCCGCGGCGATGGCTGGCGTGGCGGAGGCCAGATCGCGCTTTTTTCCATCACTCATCGCCACCCACACCTCGACCCGGACCTTTCACACGCCCGCGAGCCGCAACAGACTCAATCTGGCGCTTCAACCCCTTCAGCCCGTGCCGACGGACACGAGCACGGACAACATCGTGGTCACGACAGTCGTGAACGCGCTTCGTTTACCGTTCTTCGGTGGCAACGCCGCCCGGGGCGACTCGAGCCCGTTCAGTGAGCATTCCTCGTCGCTCACGCTCGCGTGGACGGTGTTCGACGGGTTCGTTCGAGACAATGAATTGCTCTCCTCGCAACATCTGCAAAATGCGAGCGTGATGTCGGCCGCCAACGTCGAACGCGTGCTCATCCGCGCCGTCGATCGGGCATACTACCAAGTGCAATTGGCCCGCGAGCAGCTTCGCGTGGCCCGCGCCGACGAGCGGTTTAGCCGGAACCAACTGCGGGAAACCCAAAAACTCCGAGACGCCCAACGGGCGACGGCCGCGGACGTGGGAAACTTCGAGGTCCGGCTGCGGAGGGCGCAGGTCAACGTCACGACCGCGATCGGAGCCCGCGACACCGGGCGCGTCGCCCTGGCCGAACTCATGGGTGTCGCCGACGTGGCACTACCCGAAGGGCTGGCCCTGTCGCCGCTCGCCGATGAGACCGAAGCGATCATGACGTTGCCATTTGTGGATGACTGGATCGACGACGCGTTGGAGAACCGCCCCGACATCGCGGAGCTGAAACACGTCGTCGAGAGTCGCGCGAACGGCGTCCGCGCAGCCAAGGGGCTGTACAGCCCGCTGGTGCAGGTGAGCGGTTCGTGGGGCTTCGACCGAACTTCAAACGTGAAGTATTCCGTCGAGGACCAATCATCCGCCGCGGGGATCGAGTTTCAGTGGGATCTGTTCACCGGCGGGGCGCGGCGAGCGCGTGTCTTGCAAGCGCAGAGCGCGTGGGCGGAAGCAGCGGCCCATCTAAAGCGATTGCGACTCGCGGTGCAGTCCGAAGTGACGACTGCGCTGATCGAATTGAAGAAGGCGCAGGAACAAATCCGCTTGCAGCGAAAGAACCTCGAGACGGCCGGGGAAAACCGTCGCGTGATCGAGGAGGCCTACCGCGCGGGCAAGGAAACGCTGACCCGCCTCAACGAGGCGCAGCGCGACTTCGTCGCCGCCGACGCCGACCTGGCGTTCGCCCGGATCCGCTTGCGCCAAGCGTGGAGCGCGCTGTACGCCGCCGCGGGGGCATACCGTGACAACATGAACGGCGGAGCGGAGCAAGCGGGGGAGGGGAACGGGACCGGCGAGAGCGGCGGGGGTGGATAGATGTCTCCGGGCGCGAGCTCGCGACCCCATGCAAACGCAACGGTGATCGACCATCTCCAAATCTGCCCTACTTGGCTCGCCACCGAACCGATACGTTGGTAGAAAGAGTCAAGATTTTGACCATTTGAAACCGCGACCACGGGAGCCCTACGCCATGAGGACAAACCTGCGAAAGAGTGGCATAGTGATCTTACTCCTGACGTCAGGCTGCAAGGAGAAAGAGAACTCGCAAGTCCTCGAACCGCCTCAATCCGTCTTGATTTTTTTTGAAGTCTACGGTGACGTACAGCAGGCAATGCAGGATGTGATGACTTCTGTTTCTACCGACCCACAAAAGGCGGAGGGAGTTTTGAAGAAAACTGAGATACGTCTTG
>JADFHG010000030.1 GCA_022567365.1 Planctomycetota bacterium
CTCTTGAATGACGCTTACGCGTATGCCCCCACAATTGCGTTCCAAATCAGACTGGTCGGACAGGTTGCGACGTGCGCGCCCCCCCCCAACCTGTAGCTCCTTCCCAATCGTTCGCCATGCCGCGCTTCGCGGTTCCACGGAGAATGTAACCCGTAGCACGAATGATACCAGAGATACGGCGTGAATACAAGACGTCGTTGTCCGCAAATCACAGTTCCGGACGCACCCTCGGTGCGCCGCGACCTCGCGCGCGATACGGGTATTCCCTTGTGCGGGGCCCCGGCGCCGTCTCGCAGACGATCATGGCGTCTGAGTCACCGGTATGGGGGTTTATCGGGGGTGTGGATGCCCCGTGGCGGTGACGGCGGACCTGAAACTCGGGTTGGCAAGTGGGGCGTATCGATCGTCCGGACGCCATGCTGACGAAATGGCTCGCGTTCACGGTCCGCTCCTCGCCCGTTCGTCGAGGTTGGAAGCCCGTTCGTGCGATCGACGTTGCACTCGGTGTTCCCTTCCGTGAGAAGGGATCGAGTTGCCCACGGCTTCGTTGTACGAGTTCGATTCTCGCGCTCCCCGCGGACCGTGCGAGTGTGATCTCGCCGGCGCTGCGGAGCGTGAGGCGTAATCTCGGATTCCCAAAAAGGCAAGTGACCTCCGGACGTACACGTCGCCTTGCACGAACGCGCTCGGTCAACGGTGTGCGCGCATGGGACGAATGTCCCGGGAATCGGTGTGGTGCGCCTGCGCCGACGGTGTGGCACCGCGCTACGCGTGGAACCGTGGTTTCGTGGTCGATCAGCCCCCCCCCTTTCCGCTCCGGCACCGCCGAGGCAGCGGGACGGCGCGATTTGCACACCTGTACCGGCTATGACACGGGCGGATCTCAACGGTTAGCCGAGACCGCGGCCCGAGGTCGTTTTCCTTGAGGCGCGGCGAACCATTCGGGCAATACGCAAGTGCGCAAAACCACACCTCGTGCGCGACACACCCAGGCGAATTGCGGCAAGAAGCCCGAGCCCGTGGTATGATCCGTGACTGGTTATTCAACGAACGGATGAGAATCCCATGCTCGCGTTTTTCAGTGTTTGGATCGGCATGGTATCGCTGGTGGCCGCTTTGGTCATGGTTATCCACCGGCCGGCGTTTCACGATATCCCGGTCACGTTCGTTCTTTGGTTCGGGTCGCCGGGGGCGATGTGCCTCGCGGGGCTGGTGCTCTGGGCATATCGCAAGGACGAATCCGAAGATCCCGGAATCGTCGGCCAGCGGCTCCAAGCGAAGGTGGCGATTGGCCTGGCGGTCAGCGCCGCGGCGCTCGTCTATACCCTGATCATCGGGGCCGAACAGATTTGAGCGCGGCGTGAAACCGCGGTATGATCAGCTGGTCGTTTGCGAAGACTCGCGTCGCGGCGTTGGCGATTCGGTAGCGAGCCTTCAGTTGGTCAGTTGGTCAGCTATCAGCTATCAGCTATCTGGCTGTAGCCTGACGGGAAAACCGGCAGGTGCCGTCGAACGAGAAACTTGACGGTTGGAGTATGTGGTTGCGGTATGCTCAATATGCAAGTCGTCGTCAATGGAAGACCAGAAGACGTGGAAGAAGGCTCGACGGTGGCGGCCCTTCTGGACCGGTTGAATCTGGCACCGGTCCGCGTCGCGGTCGAAATCAACGAGGAACTCGTGCCCCGACGGACCTTCGCCGCGACGGTTGTTCAGACCGGCGATCGGATCGAAATCGTGACCTTTGTGGGAGGTGGGTAAATGGCCCAGGACGGCTATCGTGTCGGGGCATTCGAGTTTTCGTCGAGGCTTTTTGTCGGGACCGGCAAGTACAAGTCATACGACGAAATGGAGGCGGCCCTCGATGCGGCGGAGTGCGAAGTCGTCACCGTGGCGATTCGTCGGGACGTGCTCACCGAATCGGGAAGCGCAAAACCGGATAGCATTCTCGACCACATCGATTTGAAACGGTTCACCATCCTCCCCAACACAGCGGGCTGCTTTAGCGTCAAGGATGCGATCCGGTCCGCCCGACTTTCTCGGGAGCTCCTGGAGGGTCTCGGCAATCCGGGCGCCCGTTGGGTCAAGCTCGAGGTCTTGGCGGACAAGAAGACGCTTCTGCCGGATCCGGTCGGCACGCTTCAGGCCACAGCGACGCTCGTCGCCGAAGGATTCGAGGTCCTGGCGTATTGCGGCGACGATCCCATCATCGCGAAGCAGCTCAAGGAGGAGGGCGCCACGAGCGTGATGCCTCTCGGATCGCCCATCGGCAGCGGCCAAGGCATCTTGAATCCGAGCAGTATTCGCCTTTGCCTCGAGTACCTCAAGGAAGACGACCCCGACTACCCCGTCATCGTCGACGCCGGCGTGGGGACGGCGTCCGACGTGGCGATCGCCATGGAGCTGGGGGCCGACGGGGTATTGCTCAATACCGGGATTGCCGGGGCCAGGGATCCGGTTCGTATGGCCAGCGCAATGGCGCACGGCGTCCGGGCGGGGCGATTGGCGTTTCTCGCCGGTCGGATCGCCCGCAAGCGGTACGCCACGGCTTCGTCGCCCGAAAGCGGGTCGATCGCTCCTTCGTTCGCGCCGTCTTGACCATGGACCCCCGCAACCTTGAACCGAACCAGCCGCAACCGTAACATCCGTCCCCGACAATGCCGTCGCGGATCGGCGTGTGAGATTCAGCCCCTATGATTGTCGATTGCTATACGCACACTTGGACGTCCACCGATCAGCTCGGCAAGGATGCGGCCGCGACGTGCCGGTTTCCCCATCTGCCCGATCGGGTTCTCGAACGCGACCACGCGAGTAGCGCTCGTCATTTGGCTGCCGCCGATCCGGTTGATATGACCGTCGTTGTCGGCTTCAAGAGTGCCTACCTCGGCGCGGAAATTTCCAACGCGCGTGTCGCCGAGTATGTGGCCGACCACCCCGGCAAACTCGTCGGTTTTGCCGGGATCGACCCTAGTGACCCCAAGCAGGCCCTCGAAGAGCTGAACAAGGCCCGCGACGAGTTGAACATGCCGGGCATCGCCGTCGCCCCCGCCGCGCAGGATTTTCACCCATCAAACAGTAGTGCGATGCTGGTCTATGCCGAAGCGGCCGAGCGACGAATGCCGGTCCTGTTTCATACCGGTGTGAGCATCACCGCGGCGACCAAACTGGAATACGCACAGCCGATCCTGCTGGACGAGGTCGCCCGCGAGTTGCCTGACCTGACGATTATCATAGCGCACATGGGGTATCCCTGGATGCATGAGACCGTCGCCTTGTTGGCCAAACACCCCAACGTGTACACTGAGATCAGTTGGCTACTTCATCAGCCATGGCAGGCCTACCAAGCGTTGCTCGGTGCGCACCGATGTGGTGTGATCGACAAGTTGCTGTTTGGAAGCGGTTTTCCCTATGGCTCGGCATCGCAGTGCATCGAGGATCTCTTCAGCATCAACCACTTGGTCCACGGTACGAATCTGCCGACGATTCCCCGTGAGCAACTCCGCGGAATCGTCGAGCGCGACACGTTGGGCATTCTCGGTCTCGCGGCGACCGAGGGAGCCACGAGCAGCGCCGCGGGGCATCGCCCCGAAGTCGCCCGCACCGATGCCGGCTGAACGGACGCGATAGCGGCTAGGGTATTGATTCAGAATTGGAGAGGCGTATCCGGATCCGAACCGCGCCCGCCAGGAAGCGGCTTGACCAATGAAAGCACGTTCCCTTCCTCACGGAAAGCATGTCCCCTTCCTCACGGCCCTAGGTTCGGATAAGAGACGATCTGCTTGAATCACGACACGAGGTGTCATCCTTCCGGACCTGCCGCACGCCCGAGCCGGTCTCCGCGGGAATCGGCGTCACGGAAACCGGTCACGTCACGATCGACAATGAGAAATCGAGGGCGGCGCCACTGCGACGCCGCCCTCGATTGCGGTTTCTCGGATTGTGCTCATCGGGAACTCGGGCAGCGCGTCCGATGCCATCGATCGTCGCGACGAGCGTGCGACGGATGGGGTTTCGTCGGGGGAGCGCGCCCTACAGGGCGTCGTGCACCCCGTCGTCGGTATGGAACTTCCCCGTGGCCTGCACGTAGTACCAACCACCGGAGTTGTCATCGACCGCATCGACGGTGTTCGAGCTGTCATACGGATTCGGCGGGACCGCGATCATGTACGGACCGTATTTGAACGTGGCCGTATAGGTCGCGTTCGTATTGTGGTTGACGTCCGTGAACAGTGTCATTACGTTCGCAAACGTGGCCGCCGGCGGGTAGTTGCCGTTATGCTGCAACTTATAGAGTTCGATTTGGCCGCGCATGGTCTGCAAATTCGACGAGAGCGCCGACACCTGCGCGTCGGTGGACGCGCTGGAGAACTGCGGCACCACGATCGCGGCCAGTATGCCGAGTATGATGACCACGATCAGGATTTCCACGAGCGTGAACGCGCTTCTGTGTTTGGCATGACTTGCGATGGTATTCATCGGCATTGCACCTTAGTAACGAACTCTTGTTCCTGTCCACAAAGGTCTCGTGTTAGAGCGGACTGGACCCTCGGTCAGGCACTTAGCAGCCTGTTGAAAAAGGCTTCTTATCTGTGTGGCACCGGCATCTTGCCGGTGAAAACACTGGCTGAAAGCCAGTGCCACACTTTTAACGGGCTGTTAGTAGCGACCGCCAGTGGTCTCGTTCCGTGAGGGACTTTCGAACACCGACGAAGCAACGTCGCCCCACGATCCGTCTGCCCCGAAAGACATGTGTGATATCGCTATTTAGTGGGTGCGCCTTTATCCGCAAACCGCAGCCGCGCGGTTGGCCCTTTGGAAAGTGGTCATTATCGGCCGGGCAAGGAGATTTATGGATCCCGCGAGGTGAAGTTGTGCGCATGCTGACCGGATTGCAAGGCAACGATGGGAACCGCGGACGATTGGGCTCGTGTACCTCCCCGCCGGGAGATCATGGGGAGGGCGACGACCATCAAGGCGAGCGCGACGAACACGATCGCAATGCGAGCCCGCCTGGGTCCGGGCCGATAATCAGGCTCGTGAATGATCAACGTACCACCAAGTGCCACAAGACTAAGTGCGATCATCGCCAACGACACCGCGGCTCCATGGGCCTTGATCGCCGCCGGGACCGCGACCCACACCGTGATCGCTGCAAGACCTACCGTGCGTGCCAATATCTTGGCACCGGTCCCCGACCGATCGGCTACTCGGTCGAGCAATGCGCGGACACCACGGGCGATCGCGAATCCGAGAAACGGCATGCTCGAGAGACCGATCAGCGAAGCGCCTAGGAGACGTGGCGCGGACCATTGGGTGAACGTGACGGCGCCGGGCATGATGACCAGCCCGGCCATCGCACAAGCTACACCGAACCCGCCGACGCCTTGGCGGTGCAGATGTGGCAGGCGAGTGGTGGCGAGCATTCCGCCGCCGAGCGCGGCCAACGCGCCGCCCACGACGACTCCCGGCACCACCTCGTACTTGGACAGCGGCGAGTGGCAGATCAACAGTACCCCAACGGAGGCAACACCGGATGCGACGGCAACGGCGCGGAGCAACGTTGACCAGCGGTCGTGCCAGTAGGGCAGACGCGGGGATCGATCCGGTTGCAGCGTCCGGAATTGTAGCGAGGGCCGCACGATCGCGGCGACGACGCACGCCAGAAACGAGGGCAGTGACGCGACGCAGAGCGTCATTTCGGGCGGCGCCGTGGTTCGCGAGAGCAGTCCCGCAGCGACGACCCCCAGACCCGCACCCAACAGCGCGTGGCTCGTCGCCCGTTCATTCCATTGACCATGCGGGCAACTCACATGGTGTGTGCATGCGAGCGCCAGCCCCAAGGTCGCCATCGGTGCCGCGGATGCCAGGATCGCGAGCAAGAGGTGGAGTGCCACGAGTACCGGCGGTGCCCACAAGAAGTTCACCCGCAGCGAGTCGTATACGGTCGAGACCAGACCGACGGCCACGGGCGACATCGCCGTCATGATCCCCGCGGCGAGGGCTACGACGGCCAGCACGACGCGGTGGAGGTTGCGATCCGCGCCCGACGGGTCCATGAGCGCCGTCCACAAACCCAAACGCCGACCTCGCGACGCGAAGTGTGCGCCCGATGCACGGCACGCCCAAACCGCCATTCCCTGGGGCAACCGAATACCCGCAGCGAGTCCCAGCAACGCGCCCGCAATGGCCGCGCCGCGCGACGCCGACCCTCCTCCAAAGGCATCGCTCAAACCGGCGGAGAATCCGTGAGCGGTCATGGCCGCGGCCATGCCGATCAGCGCGGGCAGCATCGCGCCCTCGACACAACGCGACGCTGCCGCGCGCAGAGCGGGGGACTCACCATTCGACGCTTTCGGTTCGGTTGTGTGTGCGACGGTGGCGGTGGCGTTCGCCGTGCAAACCGGTGTCGAACGTGGTGGCGGCTTGAAGTCGATCTTCGCCTGTGGCGCCGGCGATTGTGTTGGCTGGCGTGTACAGCTCGACCGGCGATACCGATTCGCCGGCGGGTCATTCCGTCTGTGTTGCGAAGTCCTTTTCGCCATGACCGTGGGCCTCATGCCCGAAACGCGCCCGCTTCCAAGCGGGCTGGCTGCGCCCCATTATGCCGTGACGCGACGGCCTTCGTCAATGTCGGTCGTATCGCCGGAATGCAGCACCCGCACCTGACCGGTATCGAGCCGAACAATCAGCCCCGCCTCGGGGTCCAAGTCGACGACGTGGCCGCGATAGCGCCGGCCGTTTTCGCCGATCTCGATGCGTTTGCCGAGGATGTCGCTGCGGGCGAGCCACGCGTCGCGTAGCGCCGGACCGCGGCATCGGTCCGCGACCGCGAGCCAGCCATCCAACTCGTTCAGGAGCGACGCACAAATCGCGGTCCGATCGACCGGTTGCCCGCTTTCCAACTCGACCGATGTGGCATTGTCGGCGAGTTCGTCGGGGAAATGACCGCGGTGCTGAAGACAGTTGATGCCGATTCCGAGGATGAAGCACCGCGCACCGCCACGAACCGTCCGGGATTCGACGAGGATTCCCGCGAGCTTGCGCCCGCGAGCCAGCACGTCGTTGGGCCACTTCAGGGTTGGACGCACGTCCACACAGGGGCTCAGTGCGTCCACCACGGCGATGCCGCAGACGAGCGCGAGGCAACCGCCCTGAAATGCCTCTTCGCGGTCCACGATGGCGACACTCGCGAGCACGCTGGCGCTGCGAGGCGAATGCCACGTGCGTCCGCGACGTCCGCGTCCGGCCGTTTGATGTTCGGCGATCACCACGAGACCGTCGGCATCGTCCTCCGCCAGTCTGCGTGCGACCTCGTCGTTGGTGCTCGTGGTTTCGTCAAGGTGAATCACGCGCCGCGCGATCCGCTCGGTCTCGAGCGCAGCGCGCAAACGTTCAGTTTGAATCAGCCCGGTAGCCATAGCGATAGAGCATACCGACGCGGGCCGATCGGTTCAACGCGGCCGTCGTTTGCGTTCATCGCGGAAACCACCCGCCGACGTCCTGGCGGTCCCAGTCCCAGTCGATTTCCTCGATCGGCTGGTCCTTGCGTGCGAAAACCCACATGACCAAGTCGTCATCGGGCGGTGGCGGTCTCATACCGGCACAATTCTTGATTCGCTTGAGGTCGTGGCAATCCCAACCCACGGGCGGTCCGTAATGCGTGTCGAGAAACCGGAGCAACTCCGGAAACGGTGGTTCGTCTCGAATGGCGAGCAAGAGTCGCGGCGGATCCCGTTCCAACTCGCTCATCAACGTCTTCCTACGCTCATCCGATCCGGGGTATTCGTCCTTCAAGCCCGTGATCATCGTGTACCGAGACGCGCTACGGCGACCCGCGTAATAGAGGATGGCGGCTTCGTTGCCGTACACGAAAATCGAATCATCCGGGTCCGTGACCCTGCGGGCGTTCTCGCCCTGTGCCCGCGCCCAAAAGTCGCGGGCGTTGTAACGATACACGGTCAATCCGAATAGCGGCTGGTCGATGTAGCACGTGTATTGCGTCGCGAGTAGTGCAATTGGCACGACCACCAGGGTCGCGATGCCGAGCCAACGACCGCGTGGCGCGCCGCCCGCGCCAAGACCCGGGCCGACGTGCGAGAGTTTTGAAGCCGCCCACCCCGCCGTCACCCCCGTCGCGATGACGAGGTAGGGGATCATCAGGTAATAATAGTGGGGCCAAAACTGGTCGGGGAGGCATATCGCGATGTATCCCGCGAGCCCGAGAAGCGCGACGGGCAGGGCGAATCGACTCCGGTTTCGCACGATGAGGGCGACGAGCCAGACCGTCGCGGCGCCCCCGGCGAGCCACAACGGAAGCGAGCTTTGGTGGGCTCGCCACTTGATGAGCTGCGGAAAGAACTCCGGGAATCTCGTCAGAAACGCGCCGTCTTCACCGCCGCCGCTGTAGCTGAGGTTGAACAGAAACACCGCGTCAACGAATTCGGACCAACGATCCGTCGCGCCGAAGTACAGGGACGCACCGAGCCAGAGCACCGCCGGTCCGACCGCGAACACGCCGACGGCCTTTAGGATTGCCAAGGCGGGGGTGCCATCGTGTTGCACATTTTGAGTCTGGGCGTCATGCCCCTGCCCGCGCGCGTGCGAAGGTTTTCTACCTTTGGCCGCGCCATCACTCCGATGCCCCCGCGAACGCTCACTCAGCCGTTGGACCGCGCCGATTGCGACCCAAACGGCAAGTGCCAGCCAGTGTACCGCGATAATCGTCTTGATGCAGGAAGCCGCGCCCAGCGCCGCGCCCGCCCCGAGCAAGCGCAAACGCCCTCCGTTGCTACCGCGCATGACGAGATACCATGCGCAAAGGACAAGCGTCGTCATATAGATTTCGCGATTGCAACCCTCGCCCGCGGTGCCGGGATCGGAGGAAGCGACCGCGAACATGACGGCGGCCGCAATCGCTCCGCCGCGACCGACGCATTGTCGGACGATGCCGTGGATCAGACCGAGCGACACGAGCGAGAATGCCGTCGCGAGCCAACGAAACACCTCCGGCGAATCACCGAACATGGCGATCACGCTCGCAAACAAGACGAACACACCGAACGGTTGGTGGTCCCACACGTCGACATAAAGTCGATCGCCCTCGAGCAAACGCCCGGCGATCACCGCGTAGTTGCACTCGTCGTTTTCGAGTGGCAGATCGAAGGCATGCATGCGAAACGCGACAAGTATCACGCCGCACACCGCCAAGATCAGCCAGTCGATCGTGCGCCCGGCCGGAGCGGACGATGGGTTCTGCGATTCACTCCGCGATTCGCTCGGCGATGTGCCTGTAGCAGTTCCGCTCATTGCGGCGATGGTATCCCGTCGCACCGGAATGGGCCACCGCGATCGGCATTACGGTGCTCGTGGATCGAGGCGTTGGGCCACGGCACCCGTTCGACGCCAGGAAGTTTGCGATGGAGTCGGCGCGGGTTTGATTTGCGCTGGACGCAGACCGGGGTCGCAGTACAATCTCCGGCGTCCGGTGTCGGAAGAACTTCCGATGATTCGATGGTACGGGGGCGCGGGCCGCAGCGCAGCGAGATACACCCGCCGATGATCACGTTTTCGCTCCAATCCGGGTCGAATGGTAACTCGATCTATGTCGAGGCGGGCGACACGCGCCTGCTCTTCGATGCGGGGATCACCGGGGCATTGGCCGAGAAGCGCCTTGCCGAATACGGCCGAGATATTCGCGATGTCCACGCGCTCTTTGTCTCACATGACCATCAGGACCACATACGTTGCGCGGGTGTTTATCAGCGGAAGTTCGGATTGCCGATCTACATGACCCGCGCGACGCGCGATGCCTCGTCGTGTCCGCTGGGGCAGCTTGACGACGTCCGCAGTTTCAAATCGGGCGACTCGATCGCCCTAAACGGTGTGACCGTCCACACCATTCCGACGCCGCATGACGCCGCGGACGGCGTCGGGTTTGTGGTCGAGTTCGAGGGACGGCGCCTGGGGATCCTGCTCGATCTCGGTCATCCGTTCGACGGTCTCCGAGGCGTGCTCGAGAGCGTTGACGCGGTCTACCTCGAAGCCAACTACGATCGCGAGATGCTCGAAGCGGGATCGTACCCGTCTTGGCTCAAGGCGCGGATCCAGGGCGACGGTGGGCATATCTCGAATGACGAAGCGGCGAGGCTTCTCGCGGACTGCGCGCGCAACCGCCCGAAATGGGTCGCCGTGGCCCACCTCAGTGCCGACAACAACCGCCCCGAACTTGCGATGGGCGCGCCGCGTGCCCTCGTCGGCGACGACTACCCCGTCTTTCTCGCCCCGCGAACCGGCCCGTCCGAGTTGCTGGAGGTATAGATCCCCAACGCCGCCGCTGCATTCGACCCGTGCCAGGCGGAACGGGATCGTGCGGCAGCCCACAGGAGCCGGCTGCAGCGCGCGCCGCCAGTCTTGAAGCTGCGGGTTCAACGGGAGTTGCGGGTCCAACGGGAGTTGCGGGTTAAACGAAAGGGCGAGGCCCCCGCCGAGCCGATTCGGAAGCTCGCGTCACGACGGACGGCTCACCCAGGAGGTTCGCCCGTCCAGGGACGCCTTAGGTAACCCGTACAACGAAGGTTGGCGCATCGCGAGCGGCTTCCGGGCACAACCCAACCCCGAACCGCGACCGTCAAGGGAGCGGACGTCGCACGGTCTCACGCTCAACCCAATCCGCGAGTTTTGGGTTGTCGCCCCACTGGTCGTCCGCGTACGGAACAGCCCTCCCAAACGTCCCGCTCACAGCGGGAAAACGTCATCGTCCTCGTCGTCTTCGTCATCATCGGCGAGTTTCCAGCTATCGGCTTCTTCGGCCTCGTTGATTTCCCGTTCCATGTGGGAGATCATTTTCTCCTGGAGCGGGGCGAGCCGTTCGTGCATCCGAAGCGTCGCTTCGTGCGATTTCATAATGATCTCGAGCTTGATGAGCTGCCATTTGAGCAGGCACTCAGGCTCCTTGATGTTTCCGAGAGGGTCGCAGCGCAGGTCCGGCGATCCGTCCGGGTGCTCGCCATAGAATTCGCATTCGCGGCACTGTAGCATGGGACTGAATCGCC
This sequence comes from Planctomycetota bacterium, assembly GCA_022567365.1. Taxonomy (GTDB): domain Bacteria; phylum Planctomycetota; class Phycisphaerae; order UBA1845; family UBA1845; genus JADFHG01. Next base: position 11,049 of record JADFHG010000030.1, read on the forward strand.
CTTTCCGGGGCCGGTCTCACCAGCCGCACACCATCAGCGCAACCGGCAGCCAAACCCACCGCCATTGTCGTACAAGTCTCCCCGCGTGGCAACCAAATTTTTCTCGGTCGCTGCCCTTGCGGCCGGCATCGGAATGCGTCAGAATATGTCGGTACGGAGATAAGAACAAACGTCAACTTACCGACCCGTCCCCCCACGGGTTGGTTCCCCAAGGCCCGGTCCACCCCACCGGGCCTTCCTTTTTTTGTCGCGTCTTTGCGTTCGAGAGCGCCCTGACCCCTGTTGAAGAAGTAACGCACGTTGAAGAGGCAGCGACCTCCCCCCGTGGCGGCCGTTGAAGAAGTAGCGGCCTCCCCCCGCGGTGGCCGTTGAAGAAGTAGCGGCCTCCCCCCGTGGCGGCCGTTGACTATCCAGAGGCACCCGCCGGCGACACCGCTGACGGATTCTTCGACGGGCTGCTTACCGAGACTTGGCACGGGTCGGAGTGACCGGCCCCGTAACAGCCTGTTGAAAAAGGCTTCCTATCTGTGTGGCACCGGAACCCACAAGCGGGCCGGCCCGTTGCCGGTGAACACCCTGGCTGCAAGCCGGTTCCGCACTTTTTCAACGGCCTGGTTGGGATCGGCTCCCCCGCAATCCGCGCCTGCACGGCCGTTTTCGTTCCGACCGGAGCGGCCGGCGGCGGCCTGTCGCACGAAACATGCAATTCCTGCAGGCGCAATTCTCGCCGGATGACGTAGTGCATCGCAGCATTCGGTGCCGGAGGTGTCAAATGGTCTTGTCGTCAACCCTCGGAGGGGCTCGGTCCGGAGGGCGTGGGAGTTTGATCTGCGGGTGCTTGCGCGTCCTCCGCAGGGTGTCGACCTGCTCGATCGACGATCGATGTGATGAGTTGCCGCTCGAGCCTACGGTCACGACGCGTGGTCTGCCAAACCGTATTCTGCTGCGGTGTGCCACCGCCGCTACGTTCGATTGGCGTATCGTTTGGCACGTCTTCCGTGCCGTAGTCGAGCGCGACAACGCGGTAGGCCGCCGTCGTACGCTGCTGGACGGAGACATTGCAGTAGATCCTGGTGCCGGATGAATCGCCGACCACCTGAATCGTGACGATCTGTCGCGACGGTCGACGGCGGGAACCGGGTCGATCAGCCGTCACAGGATCGCCCGAGGCTAGGCGAATCGGGTGCGTTCTTAATATGCCGGCCGATGGATCACGCCGAGCGATTGAATAGCCCATCTCCACGAGCTGTGCCTCGGCATCGGCAAACACCGTCTCCCAAGCGGCCTCGCGAACTTCCTGTACGCTGAACGAGATGGGCGATCGTCCGCCGGACGCACACCCCACCGTCAGGACAAGGCACAGCACCGCCGACGTTCCTGCAAAGGGACTGAGACAGGAATCGCGGGCGCGAACGCAACAGTTTTTCGCACTATCGGCCATGGATCGATACGGTGCCTCACAAGCCGCGGAAGTGGCCGCGGTGCGATCCTTCACGCGCGCATTATGTCCCGCCGCTATCCGTACGGCAAGCCCGGGCCGAAAAGACGTACCACGTCGCTGGGTAGACCGGGGCGCGTTCGATCACAGGTCGGGCGGCGTGACGGTATCGCCGACCGCGATACCGCGCCGCGCTAGCTCGCCCGCGGCGACCTCGAGGGCGTATTGCGCCGGTATCGGCGATTCGTGAATCTCGCCGCTCAGCGGCTCCATGGTGGCCGTGCCGACGATGGTCCAATCCGGATCGATGAACGCGACATCGAGTGGCAGCGGCGTCGCGACCATCCAGA
>JADFHG010000524.1 GCA_022567365.1 Planctomycetota bacterium
CAGCTCGCTCCCCGGCGCTTCCAATGGGTACTTGCTATTTGAATCTCCGGAAATGCCGGTCCCATCGACCACGCAAGGGTATGATTGCATATGTGCGTCAAAATTCATCCATTTGAACCAGGACGAGTCCCTTCACATAGGGAGCGTCGGGGTCCAGTTGCCCACCGAACCGGGCGTGTACGAAATGGACGCGCTAAACCCGCCCGAGAACAAGCCATTCCATGGAGCATTGCTCACGGTGCTGAACTTTCAACCCAACCATTATCCGCTCGAAAACTGGACCGCGTACGAGGGCGAGATCGTCGGTGAGACTCTGAGCTTCGTCGTCGTCCCCGAACCGGCAACGATGCTCCTCGCCGCCTTCGCCGGTTGCATTCTCGTTGCGACTCGCAATCTTAGTCGGGTGACCCATGTCCTTTGGACATGGGGGAGACGATGACCAACGCCCCGTTTCGCCGCCCATCCGGTCGGCGCGACAGCCACTACAAGAACGGTCACACTATTTGCGACGATCGTCGCGTCCCCCACCTCCAAAGGAGGTGGGGCACCCCGCCCGTTTCTACCTCGGTTGCTGCTTCACCGTTCGAACCATCGTTGCGCTCGTCCAAAGCCTGACCGCCTGGATCACGAGCCTCGGGCTCGAGCGAGTCTCGCGGATCGTCCCCGAGCCGCTCAGGCAATGGTGGTTTGGCACGCACTGATCGTCGTCTACTCGACCGCCGCCTGCCCGGCGCCGCTCGAGACCGTTCCATCACTATCGGGCGCTACCGCGCGGACCGCTCCCTCACGGTCGCGGTTCGGATTGGGGGATTCGAACCCGCCGAAAGTGTCACGGACCCCGCGACACCCTCGGCGATGAATGAGAATTGACGTGCGGGCACGCGGTTAATACCTTAGTTTCACGAATTCGATGGCGACCCGATCAGCCAGGTAGGTCTCATGCGCGAGTACAGCGAGTTTCAAAAGAAGGTCATCGGGCGATACTACGACAATCGCGGCGCGATCATGTTGGGCAAACTCGGGGACATCGTGACCGAGTTGTACTTGGCCGACACCGATCGAAAACGCGACCGCCTTTGGGAGCGCGTGGAAAAGGCGATGACCGCGCTGAAGATTCAACCCTCGATCGCGAAACACATCCTGACGAAACGAACCCCGGAAGTGCTCGCGCTCAACCTGAAGGAATGGCTCAAGAAGAGCTGAAGAGTCGAAACCCTCGAAACACTCGAGCGTCGGCTGATGGTTGACACCTTTCAGCTATCAGCTATCAGCCATCAGCCATCAGCTTGACGTTCGGACGCGGCTCGGCCTGTAGCACACCCGCCCTCGGGTGTGGATGCGACCCAGCCGAGGGCGACTGGGCTACTTCGCTTCACGCCCGCATTCCGTTCACGGTTGATTAACTTGGCAACCGCCGATAACGCCGAAGCCACGCGGGTGCCCGGCCGAATAATCCGGCGCGCTTGGCGAATCGATAGTAGCCAACATCGCGTGGCCCGATGGTGACGCCGGGCCGCGGGACGTTGTAATTCGGAATGACGCAATGGCGTCTGTTAGTGCCCATCGGGGGCGACAGTGTTTAGGAGCGTTTGATGTTCAGCCAGCTTCTCTTCGTTCGTTTGAGAGCAGCGGAAAAGGCGCTCCGACAGGAACGGATCGACGAGGCATATCGTCTGGCGGCGTCACCCGATCTTCGTTCCCACAAACGGGCGAAGGCCGTCCTCGGGGCACTGGCCGAGCGGTTTATCGAGCGGGCGCGGACCCATTTCCATGAGGATCGCTTCGAGGAGGCCTTGTCCGACTTGGACCGTGCGGCCGGTGGCGACATCAAGTTTGAAGAGATCGCCGATCTCCGCCAGCACATTCACACCGTGGCCAAGGAGGTCGCCCGACGCGACAAGTCTCGGCGGGATCGGATCAACGCCGCGATCAAGCGGGTGGAAGGCGGTTCGTTGGCGGCGGCGCGCCGAATCATCGACCATGCGAGCATCCACGACGCCGGTGCCCGGGAGTATCGCGAGGCGTTGGATAATCGCGGCGCCGACGCCGCGCGGATGATCGAGAAGGCCGAAAAACTCATCGAGCAGGGGCACTACGCGGAAGCGGCTTCGACGGTGCGGCGCGTTCGGTCGGCCGACTCTCACGATCTGCAAATCGGACGGATCGAGTCGATGCTCTGCGAGAAGGTCTTCGCGCTGGTGCGCTCGGCGGTGGGTGAGGGTCGTCTCAGTCGGGCGGCGGACGAGTTGGCGTGTCTCGGGGAGGTGGGGGCCGCACTGCCGGAGAAGCGCGAGCTCGCGGACCTCCTGGCGATCGCCCGGGCCGCGGGCGACGGCATCCGGTCGGGCGACTATGCGGAGGCCCGCCGCAGGGCGATGATGCTCAAACGTCTTTTGCCGTCCGCGAAATGGGTCAAGGACGTGGCGGTTCAGCTCGAACGGATCGACGATATTCGCACGGAATTGTGTGCCGGTCCGCTCGGTGAGAGGATTAGTGACAAGGCGGTGCGCGATACGAAACCGGGTCTCGCGGCGGCGCTCGACGACACCGTCGCACTGCCCAATCGTGCGAAGGGCGGCGACGGTCTTCCCGATCGCCTGCTGGTGCTTGTGGACGGTGGCGGGAGCTACCTGTTGCTGCGCGGCGATCGGTTGAGCATCGGTCGGGTCGCGGCGGCCAAACCGGCCGACGTGGCTATCTTCAGCGACATCGCCGAGCGCCACGCGGACATCGCGCGCGTCGGGGCCGACTACTTCATTCA
>JADFHG010000031.1 GCA_022567365.1 Planctomycetota bacterium
AACCTGAAGCGCCACCTCCCGCCGCGGCACCGGCACCGGCGGCGGACGGCACACCAGCGGCTGCGGGCGCAGCCAGCACACCTTCCGATGGCGCTGCGGCGTTCGCAGCCGGCGAGGTTTCGGACGCGGCCGGTGCGATCAGCGCCATCCTCGCCGCCGGTACGTTTCTGCGCCAGGCGGATGCAACCGATCCGATCGCGTACGCCGTCCCCCGGCTGATCAAATGGGCGAAGATCGCCCTACCCACAAGCGACGAGGGCAAGTTCAAGAACCCACCTCCGGACGCCTCGAAGGTCGATGCGTTGCAGCATCAGATGTCAAACGGGCTCTGGGACCATTTGCTCAAGGGCGCTGAATCAGCGTTTCGATCGAGCGACCCTCTGTGGCTCGATCTCCAACGCTACACTTGCGCAGCGTTGGCGGGCCAGGGAAAGCCTTTCGACAACGCCCGGCAAACGGTCATGTCGCTCACGGCGGGGCTGGTCAAGCGTCTCGGCGAGGGCTTGTTCGAGCTTCAATTCCGCACCGGGCAGCTGATGTGCAGCGGTGAAACAAAGATGTGGATTGAAAGCGAGGTCATCGGTGCCGACGGCGGCGGTGGCGGTGGCGGTGGCGGCGGATCGGCGGCCGGGGATGGGCGCCTCTTGGAAGCGTCAGACACGGCTCGCAAGCTGGCGGGATCCGGGAAGCTCAAGGAAGCCGTCCAGGCACTTCAGGAAGGATTGGTGACGTGCGGTCAACGCCGCGACCGATTCTTGTGGCGCCTGCGAATTGCACAGTTGTGTTTTGACGCCCAGCGGTTAAAGTTGGCGGCGCCGTTGCTGGAGGAGTGTTCCGACGAGATTCGGCAATATCGCATCGACGAATGGGAACCAACCCTGGCGGCGGAGGTCGCGCAGACGCTTTACCGGTGTCGCAAGGCGCTGTTCGCGGCGGAGAAACAGCCGCCGCCGGAATCCGCAAAGGGCGTGCGTGAGTCGTACGCGTGGTTGTGCCAGTTGGACCCGCTCGCGGCATTGGCCGCCGAGCCCTCGGGCAAGTGAGTAACGCAGTAGCAAAAGGAGCCGATCAATGGCCAAAGGACCGTCCAAGGCTCGCGAGTCGCGGGTCAACATCGCCATCTCCGACAAACTCAAAGGCGGCGCGGAGCCGGAGTTGCCGTTCCGCATGTTGGTGATGGGAGACTACACCCTCAAGGACGATGACCGTGCGATTTACGACCGTAAACCGTTGGATATCAACAAGTCGAATTTCGACAGCGTCATGCAGAGCTTCAACCTCGCGATGGACCTGAACGTTGATAACGAAATCGGCGGCGGCGGGGAGATGGCCGTGTCACTCAAGTTCGGAACACTCAAGGATTTTCGACCCGAGGCGATCGCCCGCCAGGTTCCGGAACTCAAGAACCTGCTGGAGCTGCGTGACGCGATGAAGGCATTGCGCCCCGTACTCAACGATAAGAAGAAACAAAAAGAACTACTAGCGACGATCAAAGACCCGGAGCTTCGGGCACAGATCGTCAGTTTGATCACGAAACCGGAAGCGCCGAGCGATGCCGGTGAGAAGCCGGCCGGAGAGGCCGCCGAGAGCGCACCGAGCGAGCCGGCGTCGAAGTAATGACATCGTTTCAGACCCCGCTTGCCGGCCGGTTCCGGCGGTGCGCGGATGGCGACGAGATTGGAGACGTTTGACATGGCAGAAGAATCCCAACAAGCGCAGGCGGCCGAAGCGACGACCACGGACACGACCGCGGTAGACAGCCTGATCGACAGCTGGGACCTGGACAGTGATTATCGCGACCTCTATCGCAAGGGTATCGCCGCGATCGTCGATCGGGCGGCCGGACTGAACCTGGACAAGGTGACGATCGACAAGCAGGTCGTCGATGATTTCATTGCCCAGATCGATCAGACCCTCAGCGCGCAGATCAACGTAATCCTCCACGACGAGAAGTTCCAGAAACTCGAGTCGGCCTGGAGGAGCCTGTGGTACCTGGTGGACAACACTGAATTCCGGCAGAACATCCGGATCGAGGTGCTCAACGCCTCGAAGGAAGACCTCCTCGAGGACTTCCAGGATTGCAAGGACTGGCAGAAGACGGGTCTGTTCAATCAGGTCTATCGTGACCAGTACAACACGTTCGGCGGCAATCCGTATGGGCTCATGGTGTCGAACTACGAGCTCGGCAACCGGAACCCGGACGTGGAGCTCATGAGCGAGATCTCGCGTGTCGCGGCGGTGGCCAAGTGCCCGTTCCTCGGCGCCGCGAGTTCGACGATGTTCGGCAAGAAGGAGGAGTCGTACGAGGGCATCCCGAAGATGGCCGAGATGTACGAGATCTTCGAGCAACCCCAGTACACCAAGTGGAACGCCTTTCGCGACTCGGACGACTCGCGCTACGTGGGGCTGGCGATGCCCCGTTTCCTTCTCCGCAAACCGTATACCGTCGAGGACGAGGACGTCAAGGACTTTCGCTTCGCCGAGGACGTGCGGACCGAAGACCATGGTCGGTATCTCTGGGGCAATGCCTCCTTTGCGATGGCCGGACGTATGACGGAGAGTTTCGCCAAATGGGGTTGGTACAGCCACGTCGTCGGCCCCAACAGCGGCGGCGCGGTACCCGACCTGCCGCTGCATCAGTACGAGTCGCAGGGTCAGTACCATACGAAGATCCCGACGGAGACCCTGATCTCCGAGGACATGGACGTGGACCTGTGCAACTTCGGGTTCATTCCGCTGGTCATGCGTAAGGGGAGCGACAACGCGGCGTTTTTCGACGCACCGTCGGTCAAACGGGTCGGTAAGTATCCCGACACGGACGAGGGCAAGGAAGACGAAACGCGGGCCCGTCTGGGGATGTCGCTGCCGTACCTCATGATTCAATGCCGGATCGCCCATTACCTCAAGGTGATCTGGCGTGAGAACATGGGCCGGGTGATGGACTCGGCGAAGATGACGGCCGCGATCAACAAGTGGCTGGGGCAGTACTGCCGGTCGGGCACGCTCGACGACGAGCTCGTCGCCAAGTACCCGCTCAAGGCGTGCCAAGTCAGCACGACACCGGTTCCGGGCAAGCCGGGAATGTTCAAGTCCGAAATCCAGATGATCCCGCACTTTAAGCTCAAAGGCGTCGAGATCGAGCTGTCGATGGTCGGTCAGTTCGATCCTCCGCCGGGATAATGAGAACGACTCGTGCCTATGCGGACCCCGAAGCGGACGCCGCTTCGGGGTCTGCCGAGGTCGATCTTGATACGGTTAGGTTCTTGCCGTGTCTGATGCGGACATGTTCCAAGCGAACTAAGCCGCCGCTGACCGGTTGATGCAGTCGATGGTCGGGACCGGGGGCTCTAGTCCCTTGCGGCGCTCGGCAGGTTGATGCTTCACCATCCGCTAGTCGGCACCATATGGAGGGGCGAACGGACTCGCCCACGCCGCCCGCGCGGCCCCTTCCCGCTGCGACGCCGCATCGTGCGTCGGCGCGGAGCGAAGCGCAGGCTCTCGCAACGGATTAATCGGCTGACGCCCTAACCCCCGGTTGGGGAGGATGTCTATCGGTATGTGTAAGGGCCGCATAGAGAACCAGAGGGGTTCGGTCGGCGTGACGCTGTTGTGCGACACCCGACCGCCGACTCGCCCCAACAGATTCGGCCGCCCGGTTGTCGAGATTCCGCCTACCGGCGGGTTTATCGGGCACCGTGGTCACCGTGGCCAGACGAATGTGAGAATAACCTGCGCGCGGATTCCATGTGTGAATCCTCCGTACTCGGCGCAGGTATAGATAACGACTCTGATAAGGAGACCCGTACGATGCCAACCCCGTGTAACATGTTGATCACCGGATCCGGAGGACCTGACCAGTTCAAGGGCGGTAGCGAGAAGGAAGATCGTCCGGGCACGATCGACGTCTTCGAGATCGAACACCACGTCCATCAGCCGATCGACCCGACGACGGGTCAGGCGACCGGCGTGCGCGTCCACAACCCGCTTCGGGTGGTGGCGGCGATCGATCCGGCCAATCCGCCGCTGCTAAAGGCCCTTTGCACCGGCGAGAAGATCAACACCATCGAGCTCAAGTTCTACCACATCGACCCGGTGAGCCGGGCGGAGATCGACTACTACAAGATCACTCTTACGGACGCCCGCGTGGTCGATTGTTCGCCCTATATGCCGATGAGCTTCCTTCCGCAGAACGAGGCTTATCGCCACATGTGCCAATACAGTTTCGTCTACGAGCAGATCGAATGGAACTTCTATGAGGGCGGCAAGGTCGAGATGGACAAGTGGCGTGCTCCGGCCGGAGGCTAGGTCGCGCTCTTTCGCCCAACGGTAGCTCGGGTACTCCTTAGATGACCGACCGTCGGCGGGTCCGGCTTTGCCGGACTCGCCGGCCTTGGTTCTGACACATGGCGCGCGAACACAGCCTCTTTGCACGTTTGGCGGCGGCGTCCGATACAGGTCGGACCCGTGTACAGGCGACGACCGTTGAGAACGTCGACGCGCTGATGGATTCCGTGCGAGAAAACCTGACCCATCTGCTCAACGCCCGCCACGGTATGAGCGAAGCGCTGCCGGACTACGGGCTGCCGGCGCTCACGGACTTCACGGTCGGCACCGGCGATCACGCTCAAATGTTGCAGGTCGCCATCAAGGAGACCATCGAGCGATACGAACCGCGTCTGCGGCGCGTGCGCGTCACGCACGTGGTCGACGACGCAGGTCGCTCGGACAACGCGAAGTTCCAATACCGCATCGATGCAATCCTGACCGGCAAGTCGGGGGAGCACAAGGTCTGGTGGGAAACGAGCCTGAGCCGCGGGCAGTTCGAGATTTCCGACTAGACAGCCCGTGGAACAAGTAGCGGCCGCCCCCCGTGGCGCCCGTGGAACAGCCGAGAACATGGGTCAACGGCGCCGCCGGCGGGTTTTTCAACCGGGTGCTAGACAGCCCGACCCGGTCGCGGCATAGTGTATCCGGGAACGCGACAATCGGTGTCGGCGTACCGGTTTGCCGATTGACCGCGACCGCCGTGGGACCGCGCCGGTGGGTCCGCGATGCCGACGTCCCGAGCCGAGGGATAGGTAAACACCAGCATCGCCATAGGGCACTCGTGATCCAGCGGCAATGGCGTGGTGGGACTGATGGCCACCAACACCTACTACCAGGACGAGCTGCGCTACCTCCGGGAGGTCGGCCCGGAATTCGCGCGCGCCAACCCCGAGATTGCACGTTATCTTTCCGACCGCGGATCCGACCCCGACGTCGAGCGCGTCCTGGCGGGCGTCGCTTTCATGTGCGGGCGGGTCCGACAGAAGCTCGACGACGAACTGCCGGAACTGACGGCCAGCATGATGGGCCTGCTCTGGCCGCAGTATCTTCGGCCGGTTTGTTCGATGACCATCATGGAACTCTCGCCGGATTTGGCGGCGATGCAGGCACCGCAGGTCGTGGAGGCCGGTGCCGAGTTCGCGTCCACTCCCATCGATGGCACGCGGTGTCGCTATCGTTCCGCTTGGCCCATGACACTGCGGCCTTGCGTGGTGGACAACGTACGGCTGGAGTCGGCGGCGGCGCGCCCGGTCCAACTGATCGTGCGCCTTCGCGCACCCGGCAAGGCTACGCTGGACAAGCTCGAACTCGACTCGGTTCGGTTCTTCATGTTCGGCGATCCGATGACGTCGTTCACGTTGTACCTTCTGCTCGCGGCGCACGTCGACCACGTGGTCGTGAGTGACGGTTCTAGTGCGGCGAATCGTCCGGAGCGTCGGCTTGCGGCCGGCAGCGTTTCCGCAGCGGGGCTTGATCGAGCAAGCGGTGTGCTGCCCTATCCGAAACGATCATTCCCCGGCTACCGACTTCTGCAAGAGTATTTCGCTTGCAAGGAGCGGTTCCTCTTCATCGACGTCGCGGGAATCGCCGGTGCGATCGAGGAACTCGCACTCACCGACACGGTGGAGTTGGGTTTTACGTTCAACCGTCGACTCGACACCCTTCCGGTCGTTTCCCGCGAGAATGTGCGGCTGCACTGCGTTCCGGCGTTGAACCTCTTCGAGCACACGGCGGATCCGATCCGGCTGCGACAAGAACTCACACAGCACCTGGTTCTGCCGAGCAAATCGGGCGTCGCCGACCGAAGGCACGTCGAGATCTACTCGATCGAGGAGGTCCGCGGGTTGATTCGCTCAGACGAGCTGGAAACGCGCGAATACCGACCGTTCTACTCGTTCGACCACGTCATCCACGGCGACCCGCGCGGGGCGGCCTATTACCAGACGCATTTGACCCCGAACGTGGTCAGCGGCGACCTCCAGCAAGGGACTGACACATACATCTCCTTCGTCTCGGGCGACAGCGCGTCCGCCCTTCCCGACGAAGAGACGATCTCGATCGAGCTTCTCTGCACGAACCGCGACCTCCCCACCGCGCTCCGCGCGGGCGACATCAGCGAGCCGACCGACAGCTCGCCGTCCGGCGCGACGTTTCGCAATCTTATCAAGCCGACGCCGACGATCAGTCCGCCGTTGGGCAAGGGGCTGCACTGGCGACTGATCTCCCATATGTCGCTCAACTACGTCTCGCTGACGTCCGAACGGCACTTCAAGGAACTGCTGCGGGTGTACGATTTCCAAGCGGAACACGACGCCCAGGCGGCGCTCGCGCACGACCGTATGATGGAGGGAATCGTCAGCATAAAGTCGTCATTCGGGGAGCGCCTCATACGGGGGGCCGCGGTGCGCGGCTCGAAGGTCACCGTCGAGCTCAATGAGGACCATTTTGCCGGCGAGGGAGACGCGTATCTCTTCGCCGCCATTCTCGATCGGTTCATGGCTTTGTATGCAACGCTGAATGCGTACACGGAAACGTCCGTCCGTATGGTGCGCAGTGGGCAGGTGTATTCGTTCCCTCCGCGTTGGGGTGAGCAGCTAACCCCGGTCGCATCGCGAGGGGGCGCGTAACATGGCGCAGGAAGAGAGCTTGCCGCCCATTGGCCACGCGGACAACAAGGTGCTCGATCGTCTGCTGAACGAGGGGTGGAAGTTCGATTTCTTCCGAGCCGTGTGGCTCATCGAGCGGTTCTTTTCGAGCGGCGGCGCGCGCGTGGGCGGCCGTGGACCGGTGGCTCACGAAGCGCTGCGGTTTCGGCCCCATGTTTCGCTCGGGTTTCCGCCGACCGACTTGCGGCGGGTTTCACGGTTGTACCCGGTACCCGGCGAAGCGCCGGTCTATCGATTTGACGTGACGTTCATGGGGCTATACGGCGTCAGTACGCCGCTCCCATTGCACTACGCCGTCGATATTCTCCGGTCCGTCGATCCGTACGAACCGGAAACCGATCGCCCGAGCGCCGAATCGGAGGAGACCCCGGCGCGACCGGCCGCGGCGAAATCCGATTCGACTCCCGTGCGCGATTTTCTCGACATTTTTCATCATCGGGTTCTCTCGTTCTTTTACCGGGCTTGGACAAAATACCGCTTCGACATGACCTTCGGTATGCCCGGGCGCGATGACGTGACGGACTATATGCTTCGTCTGATTGGGTGCCCATCGCAGCTCGGAGAACAGGCACTCGGCGTATCGCCGGTGCGCATGATCCGATACGCGGGGATTCTCACCCAACACCCGAAATCGGCGGTCACGCTCGAGGGGATGATCTCGGACTATTGGGAGGGGCTGCCGGTGCGCGTGCTCCAGGCAGTGGGACGGTGGGTGACGATCAGCGACGCGGATCTGAACAAGATCGGTGTCGCGAACACGTCGTCGGGCGTTGACTTGACGGTCGGCAGCGAGGTGTACGACCTTTCGGGGGCCTTCTCGGTGTCGATCGGTCCGGTGGACTGGCAGACCTACCTCGGTTTTCTACCCGATGGCCATGCGTACGCCGAGACGCGAGCCCTCGTCATGCTCCATTGCACCGATCCGATGGCGTTCACGTTCGAGATCACGCTGCTTGCCGGCGAAGTTCCCGAAACGCGATTGACCTCCGGTCCCGACGCGGCTCGACTCGGCTTCACGAGTTGGATTCGCACGGAGGAACTCGGGGAAACGACGGTCGTGTTCGACGCCGGCGCAACGCCTCCGATGCGCGCCATGCGCCAAGAGTCGGATCGCGCCGACGAGCCGGAACGGGAAGACGATTCTTCGACGACAACCACGCAGGGGCAGCGCGTTTCCACGGCGCCGTACGGTACGGCGGCGGGCGATCTGCTCGGGAACCAGTGTCCGTCTGATTTTCATGGATAGAGCACAATGGCTACAACGACCTCCACGGCGGATCTTCGCCAACTGATTTCGCGCTTCGATGCGCCTTGCATCCAGTTCTTCCAGGGGGCTACCAACCTCTGCGCGTCGCGTACGCACTTCGAGATCGTGCCCGAACACTTGCTGCTGCGCATGCTCGACGACACGACCGGCGACGTGACCCAAATCTTCAACACCTTCAAGGTGGACCGCGGGCAGATTCGCCGCGCGGTCCAGCGCATTCTCGAGGAGGCCCGCTCGGGGCATCGCACCAAGCCCGCGCTTTCGCCGAAACTGGTCGAGATGTTTCAGTCGGCCTCGGTCATGGCGGACGAATTCGGTTTCGCGAAGATCCGCCCGGGACTGTTGATTCTCGCGTTTGTGCTCAACCCCGGTCACACGCGCATCGCCGAGTTCACACCCGAACTCGACCGCATTGACGTCGATCAGTTGCGCGACCATTTCCATGAGATCGTGCTCGGCACGTCGGCCGAAACCGCGCAGGCCGAGGCGGGCGCGGGTCCGTCGCCGATGGCGGGTGACGGCAACGCCCTCGCCCAGTTCACGATCGATCTGACGGCGAAGGCCGAGGGTGGTGACATCGACCCGGTATTCGGGCGCGACCACGAGATTCGCCAGATGGTCGATATCTTCTCGCGCCGGCGCAAGAACAACCCCATATTGGTGGGAGACCCCGGTACCGGCAAGACCGCCATCGTCGAGGGGCTGGCCCTCAGGATATCGAAAGGCGACGTGCCGCCGGTGCTTCAGGGTGTCAAGCTGATCACGCTTGATCTCGGATTGCTCCAGGCCGGCGCGGGCGTCAAGGGCGAGTTCGAGAACCGCCTCAAGAACGTGATCAACGAGATTCGCACGAGCGAGACGCCCATCATCACGTTCATCGACGAGGCGCATACTTTGATCGGAGCGGGCGGTCCGGCTGGTGGCGGCGACGCGGCCAATCTTCTCAAGCCGGCGCTGGCCCGCGGCGAACTGCGCACCGTCGCGGCGACAACCTGGGCGGAATACAAGAAGTATTTCGAGAAGGACGCAGCGTTGGAACGACGGTTCCAATTGGTGCGCTGCGATGAGCCGTCCGTCGAAAACACCGTGGTCATGCTGCGGGGGCTCAAGGAGAAATACGAGAAACATCACAAGACGATTGTTCTGGACGAGGCTATCCAAGCGGCCGCCGAGTTGTCTAACCGGTACATCAGTGGTCGGTTCCTGCCGGACAAGGCCGTGGATCTGCTCGACACGTCCGCCGCGCGGGTGGCGATCGGGTTGACGACACGACCCGGGCCGTTGGAGGATTTGGATCGCCGCCTCAGCCACCTCGAAACCGCGATCAACGCGGTCAAGCGGGACGCCGCGAGCGGCGTGGCGCCGGAGACGGACGTGCTCGAGGAAATGCTCGAAACCAAGGAGTCGGTGATCGCGGAACGCGACGCGCTGGAGGTGAAGTGGAACGCAGAACTCGAAGCCGTCAACCACATACTCGAACTTCGCTCGAAGCTGCCGTCGTTTCAATCAGATGGGGACGACGGCGCTGACGAGGATCAATCGGGTGCGGATGGCGAAGGCGCCGTCAAGGAGCCCGCAGCCGACGCGAAACCGTCGGTAGACGTGGATGCGCTTCGCAAGGAACTCGCCGAAGCGATGAAATCGCTGCGGGAGTCGCAGGGGGATGCGCCGCTCGTGCATCCGCACGTGGACGCCAACACGGTCGCGGCGGTCGTGGGCGATTGGACCGGCGTCCCGGTGGGCAACATGGTGAAGGACGAGATCACGGCCGTTCTCGAAATGGAAAGCCGCCTCGCGAAGCGCGTCGTGGGTCAGGATTACGCGGTCTCGATCATCGCGGAGAAACTGCGGACGGCGAAGTCGGGGCTGGGCAACCCGCAACAGCCGATGGGCATCTTTCTTTGCGTGGGACCGAGCGGTGTGGGGAAGACGGAGATGGCGCTCGCGATTTCGGACCTGCTTTTCGGGGGGGAGAGGTTCACGGTCTCGATCAACATGTCCGAGTATATGGAAAAGCACACGGTTTCCCAGCTCAAGGGATCGCCGCCCGGATACATCGGATACGGCGAAGGGGGCGTGTTGACGGAGGCCGTGCGGCAGCGTCCGTACTCGGTGGTATTGCTGGACGAGATCGAGAAGGCGCACCCGGACGTGCTGAACTTGTTCTATCAGGTCTTCGACAAGGGCAAGCTCGCCGACGGTGAGGGACGGGTGGTCGACTTCAAGGACACGGTCTTCGTACTCACGAGCAACATCGGCACCGACGCGATTCAGGCGTTGTGCGAGTCCGGCGAGGACGTCACTGCGGAGGATCTGAAGGAAGCCGTCTACCCGCAGCTCCGCGAGCATCTGAAACCGGCGCTCTTGGCACGGATGACGACCATCCCGTTTCTGACGATCGGCAGCGACGTGATGAGGATGATCGCCAAGCTCAAGGTCGCGAAGGTGGCCAAGCGACTCGCCAAGGCCCAGAACATGAGGTTGGAAGTGGACGACAGTGTATATGACAAAATCGTGGAGCAATGCGATCAGGTGGACATCGGCGCGCGTAACATCGACCGCGTTCTCGACCAGAAGATACTGCCGGTCATTTCTCGGCGCCTGCTGGAGAGAATGACCGAGGATACGATGCCGACCGTGCTTACCATGGGCACGGACGCATCGGGGGAGTTCACCTACACGTTCTCCGATTAAGGCCTTTCGATCGCCCAAGCAGCCCGTTGAAAAAGTGCTGTTCACCCGAGCAAGTAGTGTCTACCCGAGCAGGTAGCGGCCGCCCCCGTGGCGGCCGTCGGACGGCGATAGCGGATTCGAAAGCCACGGCCGCCACGGGGGGCGGACGCTACGCCGACTTCTTCAACAGGCTGGTAGGATTCAACCGGCTGAGTCGGTGTCGTAGGCCAACGCGCGGCATCCCCGCGTAGATCGACGAGCGGAGCGAATGGTGGGAAACCACATCGCCGCGCCCAAGGACGAGAGGCTACCGAACGACGACGGGGCGCGACGCGTGACGAGGCAATACGCGTCCGCCCAAGTGACGAGGAACGAGCCGCTATGGCCCTGATACGAGATACCAGCACCGCACAACTAGCGTTTCAAATCGCCGAAGGTCAGCCGGACGATTTTCTCGTCCTTCGCTACCGAGGCACCGAAGGGCTATGCCAACTGTACAGATTCGAGATCGAGCTGGCGACGACGATCGAGTCGTTCGAGTTCGATAGCGCGGTGGGCAAGTCCGCGACGCTCAGCATCAATACAAGTGCCGGCACGCGGTTTTTCCATGGCATCATCAGCCGGTTCGAGCTGACCGGCCACTCGACTGATCAACTGTATTTCAGGGCCGAACTCGTGCCGAAGGCCTGGCTGCTCACGCACCGCTACAATTCTCGGATCTTCCAGGACCAGACGGTTCCCGACATCGTCGCCGCCGTTCTGGAGGCCGGGGGCGTCGCCTCGGACCGAATGCGGTTCAGTCTCGAGGGCTCGCACCTCCCGCGGACCTATTGCGTGCAGTATCGCGAGACCGACTACAACTTCATCTGTCGGCTCATGGAGGAGGAAGGTATCTGGTGGTACTTCGAGCAGGCCCCCGAACATCATACGTTCGTCGCCGGCGACAAGTCGGGCGCCTACAAGGACATCGACGATGACCCCAAACTCCCCTATCACCCGCCGACGGGGTTGAACATCGAGACCGAGCACGTGTTTCGCTATCGCATGGGGCAATGCGTTCGCCCCGGCGCGGTCAGCCTCACGGACTTCAACTTCGAGGATCCGAAACTCGATCTCGAGGCCAAGTCAGACGCCGGGCGGGACACCGACCTCGAGTTTTATGACTATCCCGGCGAATACGGTACCCAGGCAGACGGCGCGGCGCTCGCACAATTGCGTGCCGAGGAGTTCGAGTCCGGGCGTATCCACGGTGTCGGACAAAGCAACTCGTATCGTCTCGGACCGGGACGCACGTTCGAGCTAACCGACCATCCGTGCGAGTCGTTCAACCGGCAATACCTCATTACTTCGGTCCTTCATCAGGGCAAAGGCGCCACAACGCGCGGCTCGGGCGGCTCGATCGAGCGCGCGAGCCTCCTCAGTTCCCAGACCCATCAAGCGTTGGTCACCGCGCAGCAAAGCACGGACACGTCGATTCGCGACCTGGCGAAGGGACTGCTCGAGGTTGTGCAGAAGCTGAAGTTGGGCGACCCCACGGCGAATCGCGCGCTGACGCAGTGGCTCTATCACGCGGGTCAGGTCTCGCGCGATATGGGTAGCACCGCGGGCGCGCTCGGAGCGAACCCGCTCGAGGCGTTGACGATTCCCAATCTTCTCGAAGACCTTGCGAATCCGGGCCTCGTGGACTTCGACGCGCCGCTCTATGAGTGCCGATTCGAGTGCATTCCCGCCGACGTGGAGTTTCGCCCGCCGCGCATCACACCGTGGCCCGTCATGCGCGGCTCGCAGACGGCGCGGGTCGTCGGTCCGTCCGGCGAGGAAATTCACACCGACAAGTACGGCCGCGTCAAGGTGCAGTTCAACTGGGACCGGGTCGGCAAGTTT
>JADFHG010000525.1 GCA_022567365.1 Planctomycetota bacterium
GACGGGCATTACGGTGTTGGTCTATGACGGCGGAACCGCGCGGGCGTCGCACGACGACTTCGGTGGTCGGCTGACGGTGCGGGACGGCTCGGGGATGGGCGACCACCCGACGCACGTATCGGGCACCGTCGGCGGCGACGGGAGCGCCAGCGGGGGCCAATGGGCGGGGATGGCGCCGAACGTCACGATCGAATCGTATGGTTTCGAGTGGAGTTTCCTCCCTTTCTTCTTCGCCGATCCCGGTGACATTGAAGACGACTACGACGAGGCGATCAACGTCTTCGGTGCCGAGATAGCGAACAACTCGATCGGGACCAACACCTGCGGCAACGGATTTGATTGCGAGATTACGGGCGACTACGGCGTCGCGTCGAGCCTGATCGATGCGATCGTCGCCGGCAGCCTCGGCGAGCCGATGCGGATCGTGTGGGCAAACGGAAACGAGCGGAGTTGCGGATCGTGTACCAACCAGGGCGGCGCCGATAACGAAGGGTATCACTCGACGGCCCCCCCGGCGTGCGCGAAGAATCAGATTTCCGTGGGAGCGCTCAACTCGAACGACGACTCGATGACGGGTTTCAGTAGTTGGGGACCTTGCGACGACGGGCGCCTTCGCCCGGACGTGTCGGCGCCGGGGTGTCAGAGCGACGGCGACGGCGGGGTCCGATCGACGAGCAGCGCCAACAATACCGCGTACTCCACCAAGTGCGGCACGTCGATGGCGTCGCCGACGGTGTGCGGATTGTCCGCGCTGCTGCTCCAGGATTACAAGGCCCAGTTCCCCGGCGAGCCGCTGCCCCGCAACTCGATGCTCAAGGCCCTTCTCGCGCACGCGGCTTTGGATCTCGGCAACCCCGGACCGGATTATGCGTTCGGTTACGGCTCGGTGCGGATCAAGGACTCGATCGACGTGATGCGGGCGGAGAACTTCCTCGAAAAGGAGGTCGCGCAGGGCGAGGTCTTGTCCGCGCTGGTGCTCGTCAGCGAGGGCGATACGGAGGTCAGGGTCACCATTTCGTGGGACGACGTCGCGGGAACGCCCAACATCCAGGACGCGCTCATCAACGACCTGGACCTTCGACTGATCAGCCCGTCGCAGCAGGTGTATTTTCCCTGGACGCTGAACCCGAGCGAGCCGGGCGCTCCGGCCGTGCAGACCCAACCCGACCACAGGAACAACACCGAGCAGGTCTTCGTCAGCAACCCCGAAGTCGGTGCGTGGCGAATCGAAATCGAGGGCTTCGACGTACCCGACGGTCCGCAGAACGTGTCGATCGTGGGTACGCCGGCACTCGTCAATTGCTCGTCGTCGGGCGTGATCCTGATGAACGCGGTACTTCTCGGATGTTCCTCGATCGCCGAGATCCAGGTCATCGATTGCGACCTGAACACCGACGACAACAAGATCGAGACGATCGAGGTCAACATCGCCTCGGATACGTCGCCGGCGGGCGAGACCGTCGTGCTGACCGAAATCGACGCGGCGACCGCGAACTTCCTGGGGACGATCCAACTGAGCACCGAAGACGTGGAAGGCATGTTGCAAGTGTCGCCCAATGACACCGTCACGGCGACCTATATCGACGCCGACGATGGAGTCGGCGGGGAGAACGTTCCCGTCGTATTCACGGCAACGGTCGATTGCGACGGACCGGTGATCACCAACATCCACGTCATCAGCGTCGGCGCGACGATTGCGACGATCGGGTTCGATACCGACGAAGCGGCGGTCGGTAAGGTGAACTACGGCCTGGCGTGCGGACTCTTGTTTGGATTGGCGCAAGAGGAGAACGCGACCACGTCCCATGTGGTCGAGCTGACCAGCTTGCTGTTCGATTCGCAATACTCGTTTTCGGTCACCGCGGTAGACAACCAGAATAATACGTCGACGGACAACAATGACGGTAACTGTCACACCTTTACCACGCCCAACGTCGTCTTCGATTTCCCGTTCGACGCGAACCCAGGCTGGTCGATCGAGGCCCAATGGGGCTTCGGTCAGCCGAGCGGCCAGGGAACGAAGCCCGGAGACCCGACGGGGGGTCACACCGGCGTGAACGTCTACGGGTACAATCTCGGCGGGGATTACCCGAACAACCTTTCCGTCAAGTACCTGACGACCAGCGCGATCGACTGCACCGGTCTTCTGGACGTCAGCCTGAGCTTCTGGCGATGGCTCGGGGTCGAGTCGAATTCGAACTTCGACGAGGCCTCGATCGAGGTGAGCACCGACGGTTCCAATTGGATACCGGTTTGGAACGCAACGGACACGTTCGACGATGTGTTGGACGAGAGCTGGACCCTGCAGGAGTTCAACGTCGCCCAAGTCGCGGACCAACAGCCAACGGTGTTCTTCCGCTGGGGCATGGGACCGACCGACGGGGACACGACCTTCGCCGGGTGGAACATCGACGACGTGCAGATCCTCGCGAACGAAGGTCCGATCGCGATCGGCGCACCGCAAGGCGTGCCCGAGATTCTTCTGCCCGGCGAGTCGGCGCAGGTCACGGTGCGCATCGTCGAGGGCACCGAAAACCTCGTTGCCGACACGGGCATGCTGCACTATCGCACCGGCGGGGGCGAGTTCATCAGCATCCCGCTAACGTCACTCTTCGAGGATTTCTACGAGGCGACGTTGCCCGCGGCGAATTGTGAGGAGACGCTGGAGTTCTATTTCAGCGCCGAGGGCGATCAGTCGGGCGTGGTCACACTGCCGGCCGGTGCGCCGGCGGAGACGTTCGTCGTCGCCATTGGTGAAC
>JADFHG010000526.1 GCA_022567365.1 Planctomycetota bacterium
TTCAACTCGGCGAAATTGCTTGAGCGCTTTCACCGAAGCCGGTCCCCAGGGTATCGGGGAACGCCGGAATCTTGCCGCACGGGGCGATTCCATGCCATTCGCTTCACGACGATCGCATATCTACCGATAGTCCGTCGTTTGGAACAAACAGCGGCGGCCGCTACCTCTTCAACGCGGCCTTGGGCACCTCGCAATTCCAGCAGACGTCGAAGTTTGGCGGGTTTTCCTCGTCGCAGCCGCCGCATCGCCACTGCCCCGTTCGAGCCGCGTCGCGGTTGTCGGCCATCTGGATCCGCTCGCGCCGGACGACCGCGAGAAAATCGAAGAAGAACTCCCGCGATGCGACCATCTCGAGGGACTCAAACCCGAACGGCGAGCGAAACTCGCGAAAAGTGTGCGGTATATATTCGGCAACGAGGATCATCTCGAGGAGGGGCTGAGGCATGTCGTGGATCATCCATGATTCGGCGGCGAACCAGTCCTTCTCAGGCAACCGGGCCAGTGGATCGAACGCATCTCCGCACGTCGGGCAGGCATGTCGCTCGGCACCGGCGAGCGGACTCTCGCACGCCTCGCACGCGAGACCGAAGTCGGGAAACGGCAGCTCGCAGCCGGTGAACTGGGGGCCCCGAATGCAATGCCACGACTTGATGATGTCCTCCATGACCAGCTCGAGCCCGCATTCCGGACAACGATGCGCGGGCAGCCCGCGTACCGAATAGCCGCAACCGGGGCACGGTATGTCCCATGATTCCGGAATCGGCAGTTGGTGCAGGTCGATTTCCATTCGTCGTGATGATAACCAGCGAACCGCATCCGCCGACGGCTCATCTACCGGATTGACCGTCGTGGGGAATAAACAGGGTGGGATCGGGCATCCAACCGCTCCCGCCAACCCCGATGCTGTCGATCAAAGGCCTACCAGTCCGTTGCGGAAGTACCGGCCGGACCCCGCGACGGCCGGGGCACGCGCAAAACGCCAGCCAACGAAGCCGTCAACGGCCTCTTCAACAGGCTGCCAAGGATCTGACTCGCGCTGCGGTGCAACGTGGATCCCGAACCGATGAAACACAAACAACGTCAGCGCGATCAGGCCTCTAGTCGTCGAATGCTCGCACCAACCGCGGAGAGCTTTTCCTCGATTTTCTCGTAACCGCGATCGATGTGATACGCGCGCTGCACGCGCGTCGTGCCTTTGGCGATCAGTCCCGCGAGAATGAGGGCGGCCGACGCGCGAAGATCGGACGCCATCACCGGCGCGCCGATCAACCGCTTGACGCCCTCGATGATCACCGTCGGTCCTTCCTTGCGGAGTTGGGCGCCCATTCGGCTCAACTCGCCGACGTGAAGGAATCGATCGGGATAGATCTTCTCGGTAATGCAACTGTTGCCGTCGGCCAAGCTGAGCAACGCCATGGCCTGCGCCTGCAGGTCCGTGGGGAATCCGGGATAGGGCTGCGTGGTAATGTCCACCGGTTCGATTCTTCGTGCGGACGACACGACCAAGCCTTTTTCCGCGCGGTCCACGATCACGCCGATTCGGCGAAGGCGGTCCACGACGGCCCGCAGATGATCGATCCGCGCCCCCTCTAACATCAGTTCACCGTTGGTGATTGCGCCGGCGATCATGAACGTCCCGGCCTCAATCCGGTCGGGGATCACCGTGTGCGAAGTTCCCGTTAGGGTTGCCACCCCCTCGATGGTGACGCGGGGCGTGCCGTGCCCGGCGATTCGTGCGCCGCAGGCGATGAGATAGTCCGCGAGGTCCACGATCTCGGGTTCGCATGCGGCAGACTCGATCGTCGTCGTGCCTTCGGCCAAGGTGGCCGCCATCAGGACGTTGGCGGTTGCGGTGACGGACGACCCGAATGGACCGCCGAGGAAGATCTCGCTGCCGCGCATTTTCTTCGCCTTCAGCAGCACGTCGCCGTTGGTGAGTTCAAAGTCGGCTCCGAGCGCCTGCAAACCCTGGATGTGCAAACCAATCGGTCGATCACCGATCGCGCAGCCGCCCGGCATCGCGACCTGTGCACGTTTGCGTTTTGCGAGGAGCGGACCCATCACGCACACGCTCGCCCGCATTTTGCTGACGATGTCGTACTCCGCGTGGGTGTTCATTTCGTCCTCGACCGTTAGATGGAGCGCCCCTTCCGCGTCTCGCTCGCACCTGACCCCGAGCTTGGCGAGCAAGGCCTGCATCTGGCGCACGTCGGCCAGGTCCGGCACGTTGCGCAACACCGTTTCTCCATCCACCAGAATCGATGCCGCCATGATCGGCAATGCGGCGTTTTTTGCGCCGCTGATCGGTACCGTGCCGCGCAGGCGATTACCGCCGTTGATCTCGAATAGTTGCACCTCGCCTCCCTTCCAAAACCTGCCAAGTACCGCGTTTCACATGTCCTGCGACTATGACGATCGCCCGAGCCGCGGGCTTGAAGGCCGCGCGGACGTTCGTGGATGAAGGAGCGTCGCACCAAGTCCGTGACATCGCGCGGGCTGAAGCCCGCGGCTCAGATAGTCGTAAGACTTGTGAAACGCAACACCAGCAGCCGCCCGAAAACTCGTCGCCCTTCATTCGAGAGACGGTTGCTATTGCCGGCGCGCCCGCGCATCGGCGGGGCCGGACATTTCGCCGCCGGCGCGCGGACGTATCCACTGCTTCCGATCCGACAATCCCACCACACCGCCGCCCGGAATTCCAATGTCCACTACACCGCGTCGAACACCATGACACGCTCATGCCCGG
>JADFHG010000527.1 GCA_022567365.1 Planctomycetota bacterium
ACTTTCACAGTCGCGAAGCTACGGTGTGTCCTACGCCACCGACGCGGGTGCGTTGCAGGCGATGGGGCTTGACTGCGTCCTCTGCGGTCCCGGCACGATCGAGGTCGCCCATAAACCCAACGAGTCGCTGCCGAAGGACGAGTTTCGTCGGGCAGCGGAATTGATCGAAACCGTCGTGAAACGGTTTTGCAAGGAATAGCTGCGCGCGAGTGGCCCGTTGCCACTGCGAACGCGGGCTGGCCGACAGACCGATTGGATGGGTGTCAGGACCGTGCCGCACGCAATTTGTTAGACCGCTCCGCGGCAGCCGGATCGGAGTATTGTGTTTGCCGTTTGAAACGTGATCAACCGTATGAAACCAAGGAACCATAATCCATGACCGACCAACTCATCGAATGCGTCCCGAATTTCAGCGAGGGGCGCGACATGGCCGTCATCAAACAGATCACCGACGCCGTCGAAAGCGTCGACGGTGTGACGCTGCTCGACGTCGATCCCGGCAAGGCCACGAACCGCACCGTCGTTACGTTCGTCGGCTCGCCCGACGACGTGGTCGAGGCGGCCGTTCGCGCGGGGCGCAAGGCGGCCGAGCTGATCGACATGAGCAAACACAGCGGCGAGCACCCGCGCTTCGGCGCGATGGACGTGTGCCCGCTCGTACCCGTCTCGAACATCACCATGGACGAAGTCGTGCCCCACGCGCACGCGCTCGCGCGGCGCCTAGGTGAAGAGGTCGGGCTGACCGTATACTGCTATGAAAACGCCGCCACCAAACCCGAACGGCGCAACCTGGCCAACTGCCGCGCGGGCGAATACGAAGGCCTCAAGGAAAGGCTGGCCGATGCACAATGGCAACCCGACTTCGGGCCGGGCGAGTTCAATGCCCAAAGCGGTGCGACCGCCGTCAGCGCGCGGGACTTCCTCGTCGCGTACAACGTCAACCTCAACACGACCTCGACGCGCCGGGCAAACGCCATCGCGTTCGACGTCCGCGAAAAGGGTCGCAAGAAACGCGAGGGCGACCCCCTCACCGGTCCCATCGTCAAAGACGAACAGGGCCAAGACGTCTGGATTCCCGGGACGCTCGAGTGTGTCAAGGGTATCGGCTGGTTCATCGAGGAGTTCGGCATCGCGCAGGTTTCGGTCAACCTGACCAACATCAGTGTCACACCGGTACACGTCGCGTTCGACGCGATCTGCAAGAGCGCGGAAACGCGGGGCGTGCGCGTGACGGGTTCGGAGCTTGTCGGTCTGATCCCCTTGAACGCGATGCTCGATGCCGGGCGCTATTTCCTGCGGAAGCAGAAACGGTCCAGCGGCGTGAACGACAAGGAACTCATCAAGATCGCCGTCAAATCGCTCGGTCTCGACGAGCTGTATCCGTTCAAACCGGAAGAGAAGATCATCGAATACGCCATTGCCGCGCGGCAGCCCGAGAAGAAGCGCCTCGTCGATTTGACGGTCGAAGGGTTCGTACACGAGACGGCATCGGAGTCGCCCGCGCCCGGCGGCGGGTCGATCGCCGCGGCGATGGGCGCGATGGGCGCGGCCTTGGCCACAATGGTCGCCAACCTATCGTCGCACAAACGCGGATGGGACCATCGCTGGGAGGAGTTTTCCGACTGGGCGGTGCGGGGCAAGGCCCATCATGACGAACTGCTCAGACTCGTCGATGACGACACCGACGCATTCAACGAGATCATGGCCGCCTTCGGACTGCCCGCCGGCACGTCAGGGGAGAAAAAGGAGAAGCACGCGGCGATCCAGGCTGCAACGAAGCACGCGATCGAGATTCCGTTTCGTGTCATGCAGGTGGCATACGAATCGATGGCGGTGATCAAGGCGATGGCCGAGATCGGCAACCCGAACAGCGTTTCCGACGCCGGGGTCGGCGCCCTCGCCGCGCGCTCCGCGGTCATGGGTGCCCACCTCAACGTCAAGATCAACGCCTCCGGTCTCGACGACAAGACGTTCTTGGAGGACTTGATGGCAAAGGCAGGGCGGATCGAAGCGGATGCGATTGCGAAGGAACGGGAGATTCTCGAGATCGTAGACGGCAAGATATAGCGTGCGGACGACCCGGGGTGTGATGGAATGTAGCACACCCGCCCTCGGGTGTGGTGGAATGTAGCACACCCGCCCTCGGGTGTGGTGGAATGTAGCACACCCGCCCTCGGGTGTGTTCTTGATGACTCGCCCTCCGCTGCCGAGGGCGAATCTCCATCCCCCCAGCCGAGGGCGGCTGGGCTACATGATCGCTCCCGAGACCGCGCAAGCTGAAGCATCCGGCTCGGGTAGTCGTGAAACTTGCGAAGAACGGTACTACGATTGCCGCTCATGGAAAATGCGATGAGAATAGTCTACGTTTCAAGCCGCAGGAGACGCCCGGGGACTGTGGGCAAGTTCAACTTCGGTTGGGTTGGCAGCGAGTACCTCGTGGCGAGGGTCGGCGCCGAACTGCGGGTAACCAGAATTCCTCCTGATGTGAACGATCCCGTCATGGAGGAAATGCGAATCCCGGACATCGTGACGGCCGCGGTTGCCGATTCGACCATTTTGACCCTGGACTCAAAGGGGCAACTGAACGTCTGGAAACTAGACCGCGGGCGGTGGTCGCAGCTTCGAGCATTCGGGATTCCCATGGATCCATCGGACAGCACGGTCTCGTACGCTGTATCGCATTGCATGGTTCTTTCCCACAGTGGTCGCTACGTGTTGATGGAGTCCGAGCCCATTTCGAACGC
>JADFHG010000032.1 GCA_022567365.1 Planctomycetota bacterium
CGTCGAACCGCCCGGACAAGGCGATCACCGAGGTTTCCGTCGCCCTGCGGCCAAACGCCGCCGACCGAGCTTCCGAAAAGCCGGCGGAAGTCATCGACCCGATCATCCGGGGTTGCGACGATCTTCACGTCGGACAGGCCGGCGCGCCGGACGATTTCGCATACCGCGAGCAATGACGCCAGATGAAGATCGGCTGCCTGTTCGTCGGTCAACGGCGGGACCATACGGGTCTTGACCGCCCCGGGCGTGGGGTACTTCGCAAAAATGAGAACGCATGGAATACTCATTGAATGTCCGATTCCTGGTAATGGCGGTGCGTCAATGCACCAACGCGGTGGAACGGTTTCCGCGTACGCGCGGAAGCGTCGCCTGGGGATGATCATCGAATCCCGTAATCCCGCAGTTTTCGATAAAGGGTTCTCGCGCCGATGCCCAGCGCCTTGGCGGTTTTCTCGCGGTTTCCGCCGAAGAGTCGAAGCGTGTTGATGATGTGGAGCTTCTCGACGTCGGCCATTGACAGCCCCGCGAGGTTCGCGGGACCGACCGGGACGATGTCCGTCGAGGCTTGGAGCGAGTCGGGAAGGTCGTGAATCCCGATGGTCTTGTCTTCGGTCTCGACGCACATCCGAAACACGACGTTGCGCAGCTCGCGCACGTTGCCGCGCCATTCATAGTTGACGAGCTTGCGCATGGTCTCCGGCGTGATGCCCTGGACCTCGGTTTGGTTTTCGGCGTTGGCTTGCGTAATAAACCGGTCGACCAGCGCCGGTATGTCCTCTCGGCGCTCCCTGAGAGGCGGAACGCGAATGGCCCCGTGGGCGTGGAGCCGGTAGAAGAGATCCTCCCGAAAGGCTCCGCTTCGAACCAGCTCCATGAGCGGACGATTCGTGGCGGAGATAAACCGCACGTCAAAATACTGAACTTCGTTCGTGCCTACGCGCGTCACCTCGCCGGTCTCGATCGTCCGGAGGAGTTTGGCCTGCATCGGTAGCGGCATGTCGCCGATTTCATCGAAAAAGAGCGTACCGCCGTCGGCGGCTTCGACCACACCCTTGCGGTCTCCGACGGCGCCGGTGTACGCCCCTTTGACGTGGCCGAAGAGTTCGCTTTCCAAAAGGGTCTCGCTCACGGCGGCGCAATTGAGAACGATGAACGGTTTCGCCGCGCGCAGGGAGTTCATATGGATCGCCTGAGCGAACAGCTCCTTGCCCGTGCCGGTTTCGCCCACGATGAGCACCGTGCTCTTGCTCCGCGCGATCTTCTTCAATCGCTTGAACTCACGGCGCATGACCTCGGAACCGCCGATGATCCCGGAAAACTCGAACGCCGAATCAATCTGCTCGCGAAGCAGGCGCGACTCGCGCGCCGCGAGGGATTGTTCGGCCGCCCGGCCCACGATCGAGCGCAATTCGTCGATGTCGATCGGTTTGATCAGGTAGTCGTAAGCCCGAAACTCGCTTTCGCGGCTCAGCGCTTCGCGCGCGAGCTGCTCGCTACCATAGGCCGTAATCACGACGACCTCCGTCGCCGGGTTGACGCGCTTGGCCTCTCTCAAGACCTCCATGCCGTCGATGTTGTCTCCGAGCTTGTAGTCGGTGATGACGACGTCGGGGGGACGCTGCTTGATGCTCTCCAACGCCGCCTTCCCGTCATGCACGACGTTGCACGCGAAGTTGGACCGCTGCAACGCCTCCGCCATCGCCTCTCCGTGGGCAACCTCGTCCTCGACGATCAAGACAAATGCGGTATCGCTCATGTGCCGCGGATTGTACCAGTATTGGCCCGCCGGTCAGCGCTTGTCCGGAGAAAAGGATTGTCGCTTACACGACGGATAGGGCGGCCCCTGCGTAGCGGACGGCAAGGCTCCCGAGGCAGGGCGAGGCTCCCGCAGAGCCGCTAACCTTCAACCCCCGGAACGGTCACGGATCCCGAATCCTCGTTCGGGTCAAGCGGAAGCCGAATCTCGAACGTTGTGCCGCGCGCCAACTCGCTTTGAAACGACAGCGTGCCTCCATGTTCCTCGACGATGCGGCGGGTAATGGAAAGCCCCAACCCGGTGCCGTCGGTCTTCGTCGAATGAAACGGGCGAAAGATCCGCTGACGTTGCTCCTCCGCGATTCCCACTCCGGTGTCGCTGATCGCAATAAGACCGAATGCGCCGTCGCGTGCCACGCGCAGCGTCATTTCGCCGCCGTCCGGCATGGCCTCCAGGGCGTTGAGCGCGATGTTGAGCAAAGCCCGGTATACGCGATCCTGATCCACGAGGCATTGAACCGGATTCGGGCTCGTCTCGGTCGTCAACCGGACACCGTGCGCTCGCGCCATCGGTTCGACGAATGTGGCGAGGCGATGCACGATCGTGTGAATATCGGTGCTGACCAGATCGAGTCGGTGCGGTTCGGCCAGGTGAAGAAACTCCTCGAAAAGGCCCTGCAACCGTTTTGCCTCGCGGTGCAGCACATCGACCCTAAGGAGGCTCCTGCGGCGCACGTCGTCGAAATGATGCTCTTCGTTGGCGAGATCCTCGGTGAGCAGCTTCAAGTTGATCATCAGTGTCGAGAGGGGGTTTCTCAGTTCGTGGGCGAGCCCCCCGACGAGTTCGGTGATCTCCGCGACGGTTCGATGGTCGGTGGGGTCGGTTGATGACGTGCTGTTGCGGTTCACTTGTTTCGTCAAGCGAGGGGGGTCGGGTCGGAGCCGCCTTCCGCGCGCTCGGGACGCGCGGACCCGCAGCTATGTGCGACAACGAGTCGTCGCAACGGTTCCGATTCGGGCGCGACGCTCAGGACGGCTCGCTCGATCCTGACGGCTCGACGAAATGAACGCAGTGCGCCTGCGGACCCTTCTCGGTGTCCGCGAGCTCATACTCGACGCTATCGCCGTCCTTCAGACTTCGAAAGCCGTCGCCTTCGATGTTGCTGTAGTGGACGAAGACGTCCTTGCCGTCGTCCGGTCCACAGATGAACCCGAAACCCTTCTTCGCGTCAAACCATTTGACTACACCAATCGGCATGACCGCCTCCTTTGTAATCCGGAGATGGGTACTTCATGCGCATATCCGACATGCACGTCGGGGCTCGATCCCACGGTGATGATCTAACAGCCTGTTGAAAAAGTCCAATCTCGGGTGTAGCGCCGCCACCCGCAGGCGGGCCGGCCCGTTCCGGTGAAAACACGGGCTGGCCGGCAAGCCGGCTTTGCCAAGCCCTTGCCACACGTTTTTCAACAGGCTGCCAGCCGTCATTACGAATCCACATCGATCGGCTCGGTCCGAATCCCGACACGGACATCGCGTCCTTCGCCGTCGATCGCACTAGGCGGCGCTGATCGCGCCGCGCCGTAGCGAGGGCGGTGCACACGACACGGTTACCGAGCCGGTGCGGGTTCGGCGGCGCGGTCCTCGATCATCGCGGCCTTGCGCGAGAGCTTGATGCGACCCTGATCGTCGACCAGGATCACCTTGACACGCAACCGGTCGCCGATCTTGACGACGTCGCCGACGGACTTCACGTACTCCATATCCAGCTCGCTGACGTGGCAAAGCCCGTCCTGACCCGGCGAGAGTTCGATGAACGCGCCGAAATCGCGAATGCTGTTGACGGTTCCTTCGTAGATCTTGCCGACCTTGAACTCGGCGGTGAACGCCTCGATCATCTCGATCGCCCGCTCCGCACCCTTCATATCGAGGCAGGAGACGAGGATCGTCCCGTCCTCGTTGATGTCGATGTTCGCTTTGGTCTCGGCTTCGATGGACTTGATCGCCTTTCCGCCCGGACCGATGACCCTGCCGATTTTCTCGGGATTGATCTTGATTGTAAGGATACGCGGCGCCCACTCGCTCGTCGTTGCCCGTGGTTTGGAGAGCACCGTCAACATGGACTTGAGGATGCTCATGCGGGCCTTCTTCGCCATGGCCAACGTCTCGACGATCTTGTCCGCGGCGAGCCCGCGCCCCTTGAGGTCCAATTGAACGCCCGTCACGCCGCGCTGCGTGCCCGCGACCTTGAAGTCCATCGCACCGAAGTGGTCCTCTTCTCCGAGGATGTCCACCACGAGCGTGGACTCGCCGTTGTGCTCGAACATCCCGATCGAGATGCCCGCGACCGGCTGGCGGATCGGCACCCCCGCGTCCATGAGGGCGAGGCAGCCGCCGCAGACCGAGGCCATCGAACTCGATCCGTTTGATTCCATGATCTCCGCAACAAGGCGAATCGTGTACGGGAACTTTTCCGGCGTGGGAAGGATCGCCTGGAGCGATTTCTCGGCAAGATTGCCGTGTCCGATTTCCCGCCGGCTGGTCACCCCGATTCGTTTGACCTCGCCCGTACAGATGGGCGGGAAGTTGTAGTGGAGCATGAATTTCTTGCTGTATTCGTCCATGAGGCCGTCGACGATCTGCTCGTCGCGTCCGGTCCCCAGGGTAATGACGCAGAGCGCTTGGGTCTCGCCGCGCTGAAACAGCGACGATCCGTGTACGCGCGGAAGGACGCCGACCTCGCAATCGATCTGTCGGATGTCGGTCGCCGATCGTCCGTCCGAACGAATGCCGTCCTTGACGACTCGTTCGGCGATGATCTCGCCTTCGATTTCGTCGACGATTTCACGAATGACGGACCACCCGGGCTCGACGACCTCGCCGGTCTCCTCGGACGTGTACGCCTCCTTGACCGCGTCATATACAGCCCGCACCGCTGCATAACGATCTTGTTTGCCCGAAACCATGCGGGCGTTGCGGAGATCCTTCGTGTACTTCGCGGCGATTTCCCCCCTGAGCGCCTCGGTCGAGGGCGGCGGGGTCCAAAGCTTTTCCTTGCCGGCTTTGGCGGTCAGCTCGTCGATCATCTCGCAGACTTCGACGATGAACTTATGACCGAAGGCGACCCCGTCCGAGATGACCTGCTCGGAAACCTCCATGGAGCCGACCTCGATCATGTTGATCGCGTCTTTGTGGCCGGCGAGGACCATTTCCATCGTGCTGTATTCCAACTGCGCATGTCCGGGGTTGAGCACGAACTCATCATCGACGTACCCTACGCGGCAGGATGCGATCGGACCGTTGAACGGAATGGACGAAACCGACAGCGCCGCCGAAGCGCCGATCATCGCGAGAATATCCGGGTCGATGTCCCCGTCCGTCGCCAACGCCATGGCCTGGATCAGCACCTCGTCCTTGAATCCCTTGGGAAAAAGCGGACGCGCCGGCCGATCGATCATCCGCATCGTGAGGATTTCCTTTTGCGTCGGCCTGGCCTCACGCTTGAAGAATCCCCCCGGGAACTTGCCCGCGGCGTACGTCTTTTCACGGTAGTCGACGGTGAGCGGGAAGAAGTCGATGCCCTCGCGGGGCTTCCCCGTCACGACCCCGACGAAGACGACCGCCTCGTCGAGCGTGACCAGTACGGATCCGGCCGCTTGTTTTGCCAGTTTTCCCGTTTCGATTCTGAGCGTCTGATTCCCGATCTTCCGCTCTACTACGTGATGACTCATGTTGAAGTGTCCTATCGCTTTATCCAACCACCAACTACCAAACTACCACCTAAGGGAACAACGGACGCGGGGCCGCATTGCCCCGAGCACCGAGTGTCTCTCCAAGAGAAATGACCGTAGGCTGCGCAGGTTCCGCGTAGTCCCGCGCGGCAAGCACGGGACGATACAGCGCACCGTCAGCCGTTTGTCAGGAATGTTCATACTGCCGAGGAATGTCGGCGGACGCTATTTACGAAGACCCAAGCTCGCGATCAAACGTTTGTAGCGATCGCGATCGGCGGCGGTCAAGTACTTCAGCAAGCTGCTGCGCCGACCCACCATTTTCAAGAGACCGCGCCGCGATGCGTGGTCTTTCTTGTTCGACTTGAGGTGCTCGGTCAGCTCCAGGATGCGGGAGGTCAACAACGCGACCTGAACTTCCGGCGAACCCGTGTCCGTGGCATGTAGGCGGTGCTTTTCTATGATCCCCGTCTTTTCGGCCGCAGTTGTCACCATCGTTCTGAACCCGTCCACTTCGCACGCGATTAGCCGTGCCGCAATAAAAGTAAGTCCGCCTGGAATCCTGAGCGTCCAGATAACCTAAACCTTCTCCCTTTGTCGGCGGATCTTACACACACTCTCCGGTGAACGCAAGCGGGTATTTCACACCGGGATTCCACGGTTTTTCCAATCGAATCGCCGACTTCGGCCAGCCCTGTCGCTCGCGCTGCGATTCCCAGAACCGGAAGCGTAACGTATTTTGCCGAATCCGGCGCTATGCCACAGCGCAGCGCGCCGACTCCGACCCTCATTCCCTGGGTTTTTCCGCGACATCGGACCAGAACAACATTAGCAGGACAACCACGCTACCGGCGATGAGTGAGACCAGGCCGATGCCCGCGACGGCGCGGTACATCATTCCGATCCCCGGCAGGCCGCCGAACAACCAGGAATGGGAATTGAAAAAGCGGCGAGCCTCTGCGGAATTGGCGCCCGGACCCAGTGTATGACGACCGCGAACTGCACCACCCCGGGCGTAGACTCCGATCGCAAGCCCTCCCTCCGCCGCGTATCCGATGGCCAGCCCACCATTTGCGACAGCGCCGACGGCCCCGCCACCCGAAGCCAACCCGCCAATGGCCAATCCGCCGAACACCACGAGCAGCCCAACGGCCAATCCGCCGAATGACGCCACGCCGAACGCCATTCCGCCCACCGCGACGACCCCGCGAGCGATCCAACCGACGGCGAACACGCCGAGCGCACTGTCGCCGATTGCAATGATGCCCTTGGCCTTACCACGACGATCCATGCCCTCCGGGCCGAAGGCAATATGCACCAGCGGGAGACCGAACACCCGGCGTTTCGACGTGTACCGATACCCGTGTCCGGACCGCATTGACGGGCGAATCAGGGTTTCCACGATCGGGCTGCCGCATTCCGGGCATTTCGACGATTCGATCAGCCCGGTCAACTGGTAGCCACATTTGCCGCAGTATGGCGTATCCGAATCCGACATGAATGGAATTGTACCTTCCCCACGCCTTGTGAGCCACGCGGCCTGGGATACCGGTCCGCCGAACCACGATCTCTCGACCGACGAAGGCCCATGCTTGCCCGTCATGCGATATCTCGCCAACCTGGGCATATGCACGGGCAAAGACGCGACACACGCGGACCGTTCGATCTCGGTACGTCTCTTCGGTCGACCTCGACGAGGACGCCATCCGATTGGCGCGCACGAACGCCAACCTGAATCAGACGCGACTGAACCTGGTGCATGCCGACGCGTTTGCCTATTTGCGGCAGATGAACGCGAACGACCGGCGCTTCGACGTGGTCGTGCTCGATCCCCCGAAGTTTGCGTCGTCACGGCTCGGGGTCGACGACGCGCTGCGCAAGTATCACGATCTGAATACGCTCGCCATGGGCACGGTGCGCCCGGGCGGCATCTTGCTTACCTGTAGTTGCACGGGTCTGGTGTCGGAGGAGGCATTCATACGCGTGATCCATGGTGCGGCGGCCCGATCGAGGCGTAGCGTCCAAATGTTCGATCGGACGAGTGCGGGTCCGGACCACCCCGTGATGTTCAATTGTCCGGAATCCGCGTATTTGAAGGCGCTTTGGGTTCGGCTGCTGTAACACGCATCGGCGCCCGACGCGGTCGGTAGTTCCGGTCGTTCGTCCGCGCCGACTCGATCCGTTTGACGCAGACGTTGCCGTGTGACGGCGATCCGCTAGGATCGTCGGAGCACGCGGCTGATTTGGTGTGTGTTCCGAGCGTAGCGGCCGCCTCCTGCGGCGGGCGTAGAAGTTCGGGAGCGTTGCGCATGCCCACGTCCGCCGCGGGGGGCGGACGCTACATCGGGACTACCGTGCGTTGTCGGAAGAACCGCTGGGCTCGTACTAACCCGCGTGCATGTGGCCTGAGCCGCGACGCGGTTATGCAAGTTGATGACGGTTCGGTGCGCTACCCACGTCGGTGGTCGACGTCGAGGCAATTCCTTTCTGGAGCATGGACCATGTCGAAGGAGCATCTGAGCAAATGCCAAGAGTGCGGCGCGAGCATTTACCCCGAGCACCTCGATACCGGCATCGCGCGATACGAAGCCGGCAAGCTGATGTGCGTGCATTGCGTCGAGGAGTATGAGGCGGCGCACGACGCCGTGGGGGGGCAGGTGGAGGCCGATGAACCGATGGAACTCGTCGAGGAAAGCGAGGAATCGGCGATGGGTTCGCGCGTGCATCACTTCACCGAGGCCACGATCGGCGCGGCGCACGGCGTCGACGAGGGCAAGTTCAAGCGTCCGCTTGACCCTTCCAGTGCCGGCGCGACGCGCTGTCGCGTGTTTCATTCGAAGCTCAACGAGGGTGCCATTGAGTATATGACCAACGCGATCAACGAATGGGTCGACGGGCACGACGATATCGTGGTCAAGTTCGCGACGTCGACGATCGGCATTTTCGAGGGCAAGCACTCCGACCCGAACTTGATCATGACGCTCTATTATTAGGCGAGCGCACGGCGCCCCAGACGCCACCACGCGCACTTCGGCATCCGCGAGCCGCGGCGGTGCGATCGGCAGAGTACATTTATGCCAACAGACCGTGCGCAATCGCGTAACGCCCCTGCTCTTGCAGCACCGCGCGGTCTAAAGCCTGCGGTTCACTTATGATGCAGCATCGTCCACGGTCACTTTGCTCCGGGAATCCTCAGCGGTTGCGAGCCTATCACCGCAAGACGACGTGACGGCTGCACTTGCCATTGCCGACTTCGCCGAGATCGATCGCGTGTTTGCGATCGAGGGAGAGGAGATGCGCGTGCACCGGGGGCGGAGCGTCGAGCGAATCGCCGTCGACGGGCGGACGCACTACCTCAAGCGGTTCTGGTTTCTTCCCGGTCAGGTGTTCAAGCGGTACGTCGCACGCGGTCTTCACGAACTGCGCATGATCGACTGGCTATCCGCGCACGGATTCGCCGCCCCGAAGGTCGTTGCGCGGGGGCGGTCGGGCGTGTTTGCGTTTCGCACACGCGTTTTTTTTCTCATGGAGGAAGTGCCGTCCGAGCGGCCGTTCGAGGCCGAATGGCGAACCGCGGGCGAAGACGGCGACGGGCTGATCGACGCATTGGCCGGCTTTGCGGCGCGATTGCACGACGCGGGCTTTGTCCACACTGATTTCTCCGAGCGGCACATTCTCACCGGTCGCGACGCGGGCGCGTGGACCTTTCGCCTGATCGACGTCGAGCGGGCCGCGATCGGTCGGTGCGACGACGAGGGCGCCGCGGCCGATCTGAAGACGCTGGCCGTGAGCGTCATGAGCCAAACGCTGCGCCGGCGCATCGAGGATCGATTCATGGCGACGTACATCGCGAAGCGCCAGATGCTGTCACCCGCCGTGGACTTTCCCGCGCTCTTCGCGAAAGCCCGCCCGACGAAATCATTCAAATGACGGCAAACCTGGCTTATCCAATATGGGGCGGAAGGCGACCGCGATGTAGCGTCCGCCCCCCGCGGCGGACGCGGACATGCGAAACGCTCGCGAGTTTCAACGGTGACAGACCAACGCAATGCAATCGCCCTG
Organism: Planctomycetota bacterium; assembly: GCA_022567365.1. Lineage (GTDB taxonomy): Bacteria > Planctomycetota > Phycisphaerae > UBA1845 > UBA1845 > JADFHG01. The sequence goes on from JADFHG010000032.1 coordinate 9,550, forward strand.
TGGTTGTCCTCGATATTCGCGCGCCGATCCGCCATCGGTCGAAGACTCGATACGAGAACCTCGATGAGTGAGCGAAGCGCCGTCGCCAATCGATCCGAGAGCATAACGATCACCTTGCCGGGCGGGTGGCGCGGTCGGATCCGGGCGGACCAGACTCGGATCGGCGGCGGCCTGATCGCCGACTCGAGCGATGGTCTCGCGGCATGGCGGACGTTCCTCACCCAGCTCGTGGAGGATTCCGCCGGTCTCCCCGATCGAGAGGCGTACAAGGTTTCCGCCTCGTTCGACGTCGTCCGGTCCACGGTCGCACTTCCGAACGCGCGGATCGCCGTGATGTGCAAGGGTAGCCGTACGCGCGGTCTGATTCGTCGTATCGGTCAATTGTTCGCACCGTCGCGCGAAGAGCGAAACTGGGCGCGGGCGGAAATGCTGATCGGCGCCGGCGTGGGTACCGCCCTGCCGCTTGCCGTCGTTCAGCGTTTTGGATCGCGACCTCGGGGGTGGCTTGTCAGCGAGTATATTGCTGACATCGTGGATTTGGATCGCGTCGCGATGACGCTGCTGGACAAGATCGCGCCGGACCGAGTTCGCGCGGTGAAGGCCGCGCTGGTCGAGCAAGTCGCCGGGTCGTTCGCCCGTTTGACAAACCGCGGCATATGGCACCGCGATCTGAAGGCGTCGAACATTCTCTTGACCGACTGGGATGTAACCAAGGCGGAGTGTCGCGTGCTTATCGTTGATCTTGACGGTATCCGTCGCCGACCGCGCGGCCGGCGCGGGCGTTGGCAACCGATCGTCCGCCTCGCGGCGAGCCTGCTCGAGTATCCGTCGATCCGGCCGTCCGACCATTGCCGGTTCCTCCGGTCCTACCTGGCCGGAACGGGCGGTCATGCGGTAGACTGGAAACGCGATTGGCCGCGGCTTCGCACCGCCGCGCTAAAGTACGTGCGGGACGCGCGACAGCGTAAGCGTGGGAAGTTCGAGGGATTTACAGGCACAACGTCGTAACGTATTTCGTCATCGCGACGACATCGCTCGAAACCCGGGCTGCGGATCTCGAGCCCGCGGAAGAAACGACAAGCGATGAGATACGACATCAATACAACGGAAGGCGAGAGACCATGGACGACATCGTGATCACCGGCATGGGCATCGCATCGCCGATCGGTTGCGGCGAACGGGCCTTTTGGGAGGCGCTTTGTGCCGGGCGTAGCGGCGCGGGCAAGGTCGTCGGGCTCGACACCACCGGACTCATTCGAGACACCGCATGTCAGGTACAGGGCGACATGGATGTGGGCCGGCCGATCGGACGCGCGGCCCGTCTTGCCGTGACCGCCGCCCGCGAAGCCGTCTCAGCGTCAGGGCTGGACTGCGCCGCCTGCGATCCCGACCGGCTGCACGTCATCATCGGCACCACGATGGGCGAAACGGAGTTCATCGAGGAGCGGCTCTCGTCCGAGCCGGCGGATTGGCTTTGCGCTGAACACATGAAACGCATCGCCGATGGAAGGCCCGGGTCCATTGCCGAAAACGTATCGCGGGATCTGGCTTTGTCGGGTCCGGCCTGCGATCTCTACGGTGCGTGCGCGGCCGGCAATCTGGCGATGACCACCGCCCGCCGCCGGCTTCTCAACGGCGAATGTGACGTCGTGATCGCCGGAGGCGCGGACGGTTTTAGCAAACTCGCGTTCATCGGATTCATGCGTTTGCGCGTCATGGCCGCCGGCCTATGCCGCCCCTTCGACGTCGAGCGCGACGGGTTGTGGGTTGGCGAAGGCGCTGGGCTATTCGTACTCGAACGCGAGTCGAGCGCGCGGGCTCGCGGTGCGCCGATCCGTGCGAGATTGATCGGCGCGAGCATTACCTGCGAGGACTATCACCCCACGCGGCCCCATCCCGACGGTGACGGTCTGGCCCGCGCGACGCGGCTGGCTATCGCCGACGCGGGGTTGAAACCGTCGGACATTCCCTACGTCTGCGCCCACGGAACCGGCACGCCACACAACGACGCGATCGAGGTCAAGGTCATGCAGGACTGCTTCCCCGACGGCGTGAGCTTCAGCTCGATCAAGGCGCTCACCGGCCACACGATGGGGGCTGCGGCGGCGCTCGAAGCGGCGTGCTGCGTGCTCACCCTCGAACATCAGACGCTCATCCCGACCTGGAACCTGCACAACCTGCTCGAACCGTGCGATCTCGACGCCGTTCGCGACGCGCCGCGATCGGTCGCGGTTCGATTCGCCATGAACAATTCCGCGGGCTTCGGCGGATACAATAGCAGCATCGTCCTTTCTGCTGCATAATTACGCTCAGGGGTCGGCCCTACATTTGTACGGCCATCCCGAGGTCGGGTCGCGGGCGGCGCGTATTCGCGTGACAGCGCTAGATCGATAGGGTGCGCCGAGCCGCGGGTTTCAGCCCGCGCGGTACTAGGGAGTTGGAGCGACGTTTCTTGCTTGCACGAACGCCCGCGCAAGCTGAAGCATGCGGCTCAGGCGCGTACGAACGCCCGCGCAAGCTGAAGCATGCGGCTCAGGCGCGTACGAACGTTCGCGCAGGCTGAAGCATGCGGCTCGGGCGCGTACGAACGTTTGCGCAGGCTGAAACCTGCCGCTCACATAGACGTGAAGCTCGTCAAGAACGACGCTGGTGCAGCGTCACACCTGGATTTACGGGTTGGTGTTGGGCGATAGGCATAGCAAAGTCCGCTCCCTCACGGTCGCGGTTCGGATTTGGCTTGCCGCCCAACCCGCAAGTTTATGCGTGACGTGGCACTAGCGCTGTCAACGTAATGATCTTGTCGGCGATTGCCATAGGAGCGCGGCGATCGTGGTGGTTTGTTTGCGGAGTTAGCGAATGGGTTCAGAGCTGCGAGATGTTGTCATCACGGGGGTAGGCCCGGTCACGGCGATCGGTGTCGGCCGCGATGCCCTGTGGTCTGCACTTTCGGCAGGGGCGTCGATCCTGTCGGACCGCTCGCTGGCCACCGACCTCGTGGTCAGCTCGGACTTTCTGATCGCGTCCATGCCGGACGCGAGCCAGGTTCCGGGTCTGTCCAAGCACATGGACTTTCTCGCCACACAAGACTGCCCGGGCTATCGCGACCTCGCCTACGCCATACTCGCCGTACAACTAGCACTCACGGACGCGGGGATTGAA
>JADFHG010000033.1 GCA_022567365.1 Planctomycetota bacterium
GAAATAGGTGTGTCGTTTGTCATCCTTGGTGCGTTGATACTTGCGTAGGAACATCCGCGTCTCCACTCAAAGTGTGACACGGATTCGGCACCGGGCAGGGAAGATAGGTCCTCACTACAACGGGATTTGAGAAGCGGACTACCGCCGGCGATACCGCGAACGCGGATTGACCCCCGAAATCACCCCGAAAATCGCATCAATTTCTACCAAACTGCGCAACCTGGGCTAAGCGTCCCGTGTCGCCCTCCCGCGTCATGCAGGCTGGCAGTTTACGAGGCACGCCCAGGCTACCACAGAAGGCGGATCAACGGGACTGAAAGGTCTGAGAACCGCAATGCATCCCGAGCGCACGGCTGTCGTGGTCGAACAATCGCGAAAAGCCCCAACGGCCTCCGACGGACGCGTCAAGAACCAGCCCGATCGTCTCAGAGAAACCGCCCTTGGTTTACTTCACGGATCGGTCCGCTACACTAGAAGCGTACTGCGCGCCGCTAGCTCAATTGGATAGAGCATCGGTCTACGGAACCGAAGGTTACAGGTTCGAGTCCTGTGCGGCGTATTCGGCTAGGGCCTGCCAAATCGCTGACAAACTCCACCTAACAGTCCGTTGAACAAGTAGTGTTTCGCCGAGAAAAAAGCGTCCGCCCCCCGTGGCGACCCGGCAAGCCGGTTGGCCGGCCGGCAAGCCGGTTGGCCGGTCGGCGGCCCAGGCAGATCGTTGTCGCTTGAATCCGTTTGTCCGCGTTTGTACCATGGCCGCTCGAGGGCACCAGACGCGAAATGTTCGGCGCCATGCAGATCCGCCACCGTCTGGATCCTGCCGATGCACATACCGGCACGGAGATTGGGTAACCGCGCCTACCGAGTATCAATGAGTGTTGCGCGGCCACGTGGGACGCGCTTCCACTCGATCAGATCATGCAGTCGTTCAGAGGAAACCGCCATCATAGACACCGCCAAGAGTTTGAACGATTCCCGCAGGCATCGTAGAAGACCCGGTCCGGCCTCGATCATTGCTTCCTTAATGGCCATGACGGCGGCCATCACGCCCACCGCGTCGGCGGACGATGCCCGAGCCGTCATCGCGGCCGTCGTCGACAAGTTGGGCCAGCGCTACGAATGGACGGTCACGAATCACCACAACTCGCCGATCGTCGCGATCGAGTTCACCCATTACAAGGGCCATTTGTTGTTCGCACCGGATGGATGGTCGGGCGATTGCACGAACCCCTTTCGCGAGGGTTGGAAGAATGAAACAGGCGAATGTCGCGTCACGTGCGATTCGGCGACCCGGCAAGCCGGTTGGCCGGCCGGCATCACGGTAACGCGTTCGATGATCTTCAAGCTGCACGTGGGTGATCGCGGGGTCTCCCCCGGTCCGGGCGACTTTGTGGTCCGTTTTGCCAGCGGCGAGACGTATACCGTCACCGGCGTGCCGGTCCCGGTGATCTTTGTCGGCGAGGGGCAGTACAGCTCGCTGATCGGCGTCGGCTCGATTGCCTTGCTTTGGCTTGCCTACCGATGGCTGCGCCGGCGGAGGGTATCAAATACGGGATCGCGAAGCGACACCAACGTCACACCGCCATCCGACGGCGAGGATTGACTCATTCCATGCGGACGTACGTGCGATGGCTGGTGGCAACCGTGCTGTACGTCACGGCCGCGCAGTTCGCTTTTGTCGCCTTCGTGCAGAATCCCGGCAATCCGCAGACGTTCGAGAAAGCCCGCCTGCCGGACATGGTGGATGGAACCGCCCATCGTCCGTTCGTCTACCGTACGCTCTTGCCGACGACCGTTCGCCTGATCGAGGCGGCGATGCCGGACGCGTGGCATGCGCGGCTGACGGAGTTCATCCCGAAGTGGGGGCCCGCGAAGACCCTGTTTTCTTCGACTCGCGCGGAGGAGGAGCAGGCGCCCGTCACCTATCTGATTTCGTACGCACTTTCATTCGCGGCGTTGATCGGGTTCGCCGTGGTGCTGCGGGCGGCCATCGCCCACTTCTATTCGCCGCCGTCGCTGGTGTCTGACGCACTGCCGGCGGCAGCACTGGCCTTCCTGCCCGTGATGTATTGCTATGTCAGTTATCCGTACGACCTCCCGCAGCTTTTTTTCTTCTCGCTCGGCCTGCTGTTGTTGGCCCAACGTCGCTGGTGGGCGTTCTATCCCATTTTTCTGCTCGGTATGTTCAGCAAGGAAACGACCGCGCTGCTCGTGATGATCCACGTATTCGGGCACGTCGGGCGGATGCCGAACCGTACGTTGATCGCCCACGCATCCGGCCAGCTTGCGGTGGTCGTCGTGGTTCGCGCATTGTTGCAGTTCGTACTCTTCGCCGACAACCCTGGGGCACCATTCGAGTTTTGGCTTGCACGGAATTGGGCGATCATCACCGACTCGGGTCAGTGGTGCGATCTGTTCCTGAACTTCGTCTGGGTGGGCCGCAGTAGTCTGGTACTGCCCACCGGTTTCAACGTCCTTTATCTGCTGATCGTCCCGTTGGTGTTCTATCGCTGGTCGGCCAAGCCGCAGTTGCTTCGACGGGCGATCTGGATAGCGCCATTGCTCGTCGTGCTAGCGTTTTTCCTCGGCTATGTGGATGAGGTGCGCGCCTTCTACGAGCCATATATCGTCATTTTCCTTCTGGCGTCCGGGACGGCGTGCGACGTGGCCAACGTACCGGCGCGAGCGACTCCGCCGATGCAATCTGACGAGCCAAGTGACGGGTAACTGTTCGGAGTGTGGTACGAAGATTGAGAACGGCCAGTGACGAAGCGCAGCAAACCCAACCGACTAGCCCGCTGGGTCTTCCGCATCGGCGTTGCCGTGTGCGCGCTGATCGTGGTTGCGTCGGCTGGCGTTGAGCCGGCGACGTTCGCCGACACGACGGGGCATACTGGGCAAGTGTGCGGGCTCGCCGGCGTAACATCAACGAAACACCCGTTGTTGCGCGATATCCGCGTTGGGGCTCGACCAACCAGAGCATGCCCCAGCCACACCGCAACTATCCACGCGCGCGAACGGGGCATGCTTACGTTGACTCGTTGGTGCTATGGCGAAACATTTAGCGTCATCCGGCGGGGTTCGGGATCGGACCCGGTCCTACCCGTCCGAGAATTCGTCCAGCCTCAACGCCTTCGCTGCAATTTTCGTGTCTTGTCGCTTGACGGTTGACTCTGCCGACTGTATCGTATAGTCAAATTGGGGTGTCTGGTCAAGGTACGTAAGCAGTCGCGATTGGGTTGGGGGTATGGAGGAACAGCGATGGCCAAGACGATGACCGATCTTTCCTCGAAGAAGATCTTCACAACCGGTGAAGTTGCCCAGATTTGCAAAGTCAGCCAGCAGACGGTGATTCGGTGCTTCGACAAGGGGCGTCTCTCGGGCTTCCGCGTGCCGGGGTCGCGTTTCCGGCGCATACCCCGCGAGGCCCTGATCGCCTTCATGAAGGCGAATGGCATACCGTCAAACCATCTGGACAGCGGGAAGAAACGCATCCTCATCGTCGACGACGATGCCGCGATCGTCGAGATGTTGGTGGAGCTGCTTACCCGCGACGGGCGGTTCGAGGTACGGACAGCCGCGACCGGCTACGACGCCGGCATCTTGACCGAGCAATTTCGTCCCGACGCCATTCTTCTGGACTTCAAGCTGCCCGACATCAACGGGACCGCAGTTTGCCGATCGATCCGTGCGAATCCCAATTACGCCGGTACCCGAATCATCGCAATGAGCGGCGTGGCGGACCCCGACGAGATCGCGGAACTGCGTGCGGCTGGAGCCGATGAATTCATTCGGAAACCGTTCGAGATCCAAATGCTGATCGACCGTACGGCCGAACTCGTGCAGGTTGCTTGAGGGCGCCGGAACGGGCTATACGAAATTGGCACCGCAAATGATACGCACGATACCGGAGCAATCGGGCACGACGGTCGTCTCCACGGATCGGAACCGCGACCGCATCGAGTTGATACTCAGCCATCTCGACCGTTTGCCCACGCTACCCGCGGTGGCTGTGAGGCTCCTGGCGGCCACTACGTCGGACCGCTCGAGCGCGGACGACGTGGTTCGGATCATCGAATCGGACGCGACGTTGACGGCTGCCATTCTGCGTCTCGTGCAGCGCGCCGACCGGGGCGTGCGCTTGGAGACGGCGACCGTCGCGCAGGCCGTCGTGCTGCTCGGCTTTTCGGCCGTGCGCAACGCCGTTCTTTCGGTCCAAATCCACGGGACCATGTCCTCGCTTGGCGCTTCGGCGGAAGGCGAGGCGTTTCGCAGTGAGTTCTGGACGCATAGTCTGGCGGTGGCTTGTGCGGCGGAGATGATCGCCGCGGACCCGCGCTGCAGCGCTGCGCCCGACGAGGCGTTCGTTTGCGGCTTGCTTCACGACATCGGCAAGATCGCCCTCGACGCCTGCATGCCGAAGAGCTACGCGCGCGTCGTCGACCGCGTCAAGCGTCAGCGCGAGTGTATCTGCGATGCCGAACGCGCCATGTTCGGGATCGACCATACCGTCGCCGGCAAACGTCTTGCCACCCATTGGCGTCTACCCCGGTCGATCATCGATTGCGTGTGGTTGCACCATCACGACCCGAACGGATTGCCACCGGCGCTGATCGGATCGAATCTCGTACAGGTCGTGCATCTGGCCGACCACGTCGTTCGCTCGCGACGGATCGGGTTTTCCGGCTACAACCATACCTCCTCTTTCGAAGAGCTGGCGGCGGGTCTGGGTGTAGACGCGGAAGCGCTCAATCGAATCGCGAACCGGCTACCTGAACGAATGGAGCGATATTGCGAACTTGTTGGCCTCGGCGAACTTGACGCTTCGGATATCTGTGCGAAGTCGCTGGCGGCCGCGAACCAGGAACTCGGACGCATCAATGCCGAACTGGCCGGTGCAAACAGACAACTGGAGATTCGTGCAAAGTGCTTTGATGCGATCGACAGCTTCACGAGATCCCTGGGTGCGCACAAGGGCGTCGCGGAGGTCTGCGCAGCGGCCGGCGAGGCGATCAGAGCGATGGTCGACGGCGATCGGGCCTTGGCGTACGTGAGATCCCCGGGTGGGCAATATGTGTACATCGGCAGGTCGATGCCCTCATCGCGCCATGACGGCTGTTCCATCATGGACGTCGGAACGACGTCCGATGCGCCATCCGCGCACGACCCCGCGGCCCCGCCCGTCGCCGCGGGATTCGCGCGGTGCAGTGGTTGGCAGAGCGAACTGTGGACGAGGGTGTTCGAGAAGCCCGCCGCGCGGGTGATTCACGCGCTGCCGATCGGCGCTCCCGGTGAAATCGGCGTGGGCGCGGTGCTTGTTTCCGCACCGGACCCGAGGATATCGCTGTTTCGCAACGCGAACGCGGAGTGTACCGCACTGACGATGGCGATTGGATTGGCCGTCGCCACCGCGGCGAGTCGGACCGACCTCGAGCGAACAAACGAAGAACTCCTCGACGTGAATCGCCGCCTCCACGAGACTCAGAGGCAACTCGTCCGCGCTCGCTCAATCTCGATGATCGGTGAGATGGCCGCCGGTGCGGCCCACGAGCTGAACAACCCCCTGGCGGTCATTTCCGGTCGTGCGCAGATGTTGCACGCGGACTGCGCGGACGCAGCCGCCGCGGAGCGCCTGAACATGATCATTGAACAGACCGAACGCGCGTCACAAATCGTCACCGATCTCATGCGCTTCGCCAAACCGGAGGCGCCCACGCCGATGAGCCACGGGCTCGCGGACGCGTTGGCAGAGGCCTGCCAGCGTTGGCGAACGCGATCCTCGCTGAGAGACGAGCAGATCGTCCTCTCGCTGCCAGCCCCGGACGTCAACGTGTATGTCGATCCCCTCCAACTCGACACCATCCTCGACGCGATCATCGCCAACGCGATTGAAGCCACGTCGCCGGAAACCGCACTCATCAAGATCAACTCATCGTCCGAGTCGTCCGATGACACAATCCGGATACAGGTCGAGGACAATGGAGTCGGAATGGCACCCGACGTACTCGAGCGGGCGCTCGATCCGTTTTTCTCGGACCGTCCGGCCGGTCGGGGGCGAGGACTTGGCCTCTCGAGGGCCTATCGCTACGCGGAGATCAACGGCGGCTGTTTGTGGCTCGAGTCAACACCCAATATAGGCACAACCGTCACCATCGAACTCCCCGCACGCCGGAGCGGCTGATTGCCGCTCAGCCCCTCCACCATCGGCACTGCGTCCATCGCCCGGTCACGCGGTTCGTCCAAACCGACGTTGCCGCGGCGGACCACAACGTGCGACCCGGATCCAAACATGGGGTAGCCGGGCGCGTATGGGTTACGAGATCGGACGTCCCCTCGACGTAAGGAACGCCATGGAACGAACGGCAATGCGAGCGGGCAAGGGCCGACGCCGCATCATGCTCGTCGAGCCCGATCCGGCGTTGATCGAGGTCATCGTCGCGGCGACCATCCACCGATTCGATGCGCAAGTGACTTGCGCGGCCAATGCCGCCGACGCGATGGACCATCACATGCGCGAGCCGCATGACCTCATCATCGCGGAGCTTGACTTGCACGACCTGGACGGTCTCGAACTCGCCCGAAGAATCACCACGCTTCGCGAGCAGCCGATCATTCTGCTCGCCGAAAACATCACGAGCGACCAGGCGATCGAAGCCATGCGCCTCGGTATCCGCGACGTTTTCCGTAAGCCGTTCCCGGTGGCCCGCCTGCTGGATGCGGCTGAAAGCGCGATCAGCGCATTCGAGATGCGGCAACAGCATCGCGCCAGGTACGACCGGTTGCGCGGGTTGGTGCGGCACGTGATCCGTGAGCGACGGGATCTCTACCGGCGGATGAACCTGGTTTGTCGCGATCTGGTCGGCTCCCACAAACGTCTCGTCTCTCGTCTGGCGGCGAACGACTCAGCCGTTCGCGACTGAACCACCGCGCAATCATGCACTGCCATTTGGATGCACTCGTGGGAGCGCCGCCGTTCTTGTTGAACTCGCAAACCGCCGATCCTTCGGTTAGGCTTCCCGGCCGACAGCCTATTGAAGAAGTAGCGGCCGCCCCCCGCGGCGGCCGTGAAACGCACAAGGGCGTGGGTCAACCACGCCGCCGTCGGGTTTTTCGGCGGGCTGCCGAGCGGTGAGAGGGTCTTCCACGGTGAAGGTTTAATCGGGACGCGCGGGATATGGCGAATCGCGGGCGACGAACAAGCAGAGTACGGCGATTCCTCAAGCTGTTCGCGATCGGCACTGTTTCGATCATCGTAATCGGACTGGTTGCGCTTTGGTTGGCGTTTCAACGCATACCCGATTGGTATCGCCCGGTAGCGCTCACGGAAGCCGTGGCCCAGGAGGCGCAACGAACCTTCACAAACTTTACGGATACGGTGAGCGATCGGATCGTCGAGGGCGAACCCTTTGACGTCACCATTGAACAGAAGGCGGTCAATACGTGGTTGGCCGCCGCTCCGGAGCTACGGGCCGAACGCCGCCGCGTGTCGCCCGAGCGCCTGCGCGATCCGGCGGTTGCGTTCGAGCCCGGTCGCATCAGGATCGGGGCCCACATCAACCACAACGGCTGGGAGACGATCGCCGGCGCCGTCCTCGATATCGAGGTCTGCGACGACGGCCGGTCCATCCGCATACGCCTGAGGTCGGTGCACGGGGGCGCCATCGAGGTTCCCCATTCGATACTCGAAGACGTGATCGACCCGCTTCTGAGGAAATCGAAACAACGCGCAACGCGGTCGGCTGATAATTTGGAAATGCTCGAGAACGTGTTGCGACAGGTCGAATCGACGAGCGACTTGTTCGCGGGCGTCCGGGTGCCGAGTCACGGCGTGTGGCCGAACGGAAAACGACCGTATCGAATTCAAGCGATCACCGTTACACGAGGGCTCTTGACGATCAGCGTCGTCCCCCTTTAGGAGTTTCATCGGCCGGACGATGCGCACGCCGCCGAAGCCCGGAGAATGCGGCACAGATGTCCAGACTTACCGCACGACTGCTCATCTCCTGCCCGGACGGGTCGGGCATCATCGCCGCCGTGGCGGGATTCGTCGCCGACCACTCCGGCAACATCCTCGAGGCCGATCAGCATTCCGACCCGCGCCACGGCGAGTTCTACATGCGCGTGGAGATCGACTGCGCGGGCTTTGCCTTGGCGGAGGATTCGTTCGCCGAGGCGTGGGCGCCGATCGCCGCTCGTTTCGACATGCGCTGGCGGGTGTATTGGGGAGACCACGCCAAACGAATGGCGATCTTCGTCACCCGGGAAAGCCATTGTCTAAGCGACCTGTTGTGGCGATGGCGGACGGGCGAGCTCCGGGTACAAATCCCGTTGGTCATCAGCAACCACGACGAGCTTCGAGAGATCGTCGAGTCCTGCTCGGTGCCTTTTCACCACGTGCCCATTTCGGGCGAAGGCAAGACCGGACAGGAAACGCACGTGCTCTCGCTGCTGCGGGATGCCAATGTCGATTTTCTCGTCCTCGCGCGATACATGCAGGTGCTCACGCCGACGTTCGTGCGGACGTACCTTGATCGGATCATCAACATACACCATAGCTTTCTGCCGGCGTTCGCCGGACCGAAGCCATATCACCAAGCCTACGAACGCGGCGTGAAGATCATCGGCGCCACGAGCCACTACGTCACGGACGATCTCGACCAGGGTCCGATCATCGCGCAAGACACGCTGGCCGTTGACCACCGCGACACCGTCGAGGATCTGGTGCGCAAAGGGCGAGACCTCGAACGCGTCGTGCTCGCTAGGGCCGTCCGATATCACGTCGAGGACAAGATCCTCGTGAGCAACAACAAGACCGTCGTGTTCAAGTGACGGTCGCGACCTCCGGGGAGAGGCCTGGTTGACGCGACCATCGGTCGATGAGAGGAGTCCGGTATTCCGGCGGAAACCAAGCGCGTGTGCCCGGTCGCTACTCGAACAACGGGCCGAATCGCACGCATCTTATCAGGCCCACGACTTGATCGGTTCGACAGGATTGGCACGTGTCCTCTCGCCGGCGTGTCCCTCCTTTGCCCCTGACCGTGGGGCACCCCTGGCGCACTCGAGGCAACGCCGAATCGAAGAACGCGATCACATTACACGGAAACCCTCTAGCGCGGCGGGTCGAATTGTACGGCCACTTCGTGGGTCGTCCCATCGACCAGTGCACACCGTACGACCACACCGTGGAGCGTCCTCGTCTTCTCTTTGCTCGAGCGAACGGTGATGGCGCAACGGCTGCCGGGATGGACAAACCCCCGGTGCAAGAATGCCATTCCGCCTTGGCTGATATTACGCGTCGCGACCACGTGCGGCACCGAAACGTCCCTCGAACCCGCGGCGGCAAAGCACACGACCGCTCTCGTCCGAAAAACGCTGCGCTGATGGCGACGAAGGTTTTCGTTGGGGACGTCGCTCTCCTCATCCATCTGGTCGAGGAGTCGGTCAATTTCGGCTCCACGCGTGCGAAATGTATCGATCAATTGGTCTGACATTCCAGCACTCCCGACCGACGTCGGCCTGAAGGGCGCGCCCGTTTCGTTCGCGTGCGGTGCCCACAAGGCGACCCCACGCGTGGACGCGGCGCTTCGGGTTCACTATCGCGACGGTCTTGGGCACCGCCCGCACGAGACATCGATTGCGGCGCGGCGGGGCGAGGGTCCGATACATCCGACCGTATCCTCCGGCGCGCACACCCACACAAATCGTCGTCGATCGGGCGGCGCAAGTTGAAGTTTCCTTTAAGGCGGATACCTTCGTCGGCGGCGGCGTGCAAGGGATCGGCGGCGTCTGAAGATTCGATTCCCCGCGACGGGACGTCGAATTCCGGTCATCCGCGGCAGGCGGCTTGGACCACGATTCCCGGGTGCGCGTCTTGTGGATCAGCATTGGAGATATCGGACGATGAAAAGCCACACGGAGTATCTGACCCTGAACGTCCCGAAGCGGATGGGCTTTCTCAACATCACACAATCCGTCGAACGTGCGCTGCGCGTGAGCGGCGTCTCGGAGGGCATCTGCCTCGTCAACGCCATGCACATCACCGCGAGCGTCTTCATCAACGACGACGAGCCCGGACTCCACGAGGACTACGAGCGCTGGCTCGAACAACTGGCCCCGTTCGACGCGAGTCCTGAACGCTATCACCACAACAGGACCGGTGAGGACAACGCCGATGCACACCATAAACGGCAGATCATGGGCCGCGAGGTCGTTGTCGCGATCACCGAAGGCCGGCTCGATTTCGGACCGTGGGAGCAAATCTTCTACGGCGAATTCGACGGCCGACGGGAGAAACGCGTCCTGATCAAGATTATCGGTGATTGAGCGATTCGCCGCGGTCGTCGTACACACACAGTGATTCAATTCCGCTTGCGCCAACGCGTCGGCACTGTGATGCAGCAGGCACGCACCGGCGGGGAAACCGACGCCCCAACCGGTGCGAGGTGTTTCACATCGTTGGGGACGTGCTATAATTGTGATTGGCGATCCGTCCGAAACGCGGACCCACGACGAACCATGCGGCACGCGGATCCACTTGGCGATCCACGCGTCGTCGAGGCCGGTCGGCTCTATCGGCCGACACTGCCGGCGACAGGGATTCAGCAGCATGCCCATCTATGTATATGAAGTAGTGACCGATTCCGAAGAAGGCGGGGAACGGTTTGAGATCCTTCAGAAGATCACCGACCGACCGCTCAAGCGACACCCCGAGACGGGTCAACCCGTCCGGCGCGTGCCGACGGCGCCCAACGTCAGGAAGGGGTATCACCCGCAGTCCACGGAAAAATCACTGAGCGACAAGAACCTCGATCGCCTCGGCTTCACCAAGTACGTCAAGCAGAAGGACGGCGGGTACGAGAAACGTGTGGGTTCGGGACCGGACACCCTCGACGGATACAAATAGGCCGGTGGGGGCCTGCCAGTCCGTTGACAAAGTGTGGCACTGCCTTCCGGCCAGTGTTTTCACCGGCAACGGGCCGGCCCGCGCGCGGGTGCCGGTATCACACAGATAAGAACCCTTCTTCCACAAGCCGCTACGGATTCTCGGGCGGCGGGACCGGGATCGATGGGTCCAGCGGTTCTTCCAACTCCGGCAACGGCCCCAAGTCCTCTGCGCGGGCGAGCGTCACAAGTGCCTCCGACCGGTCGCCGTCCCGCTCCCATACGACTCGCAGGACCGCGCCGGCGGGCACAGTCGCGAGCGCGCGAGCGAGATCGCCAAAGTGGCGAATGTCTCCATCGCCGATAGCGACGATGACGTCGCCGGGCTCGATGCCCACGTCGCCAACCGGCGACGGAACGGCCACCGCACGCACGACGACCGCGTCTTGATGGCGTGGGTCCGCCACCATTCCCAGCCAACCGCGATAAACGGATTCGCCCGTCTCCAGTCCCTCGACAATCGCGCGTACTCGATGCCCCGGAACGGCGAACGCAACACCCGAATCGTACATATCGGTGCCCGCCAGTTCGCCGGGTCGCTGCGCCATCGGCACACACAGACCGATGATACGACCGTCGATGCCGCACAACGGTCCGCCGTAGTTCGCCGGGCTTATTTTGACGTCGGTCTGCACGGCGTTGCCCCGCATGCGATTGAGCGCGCTGACAATTCCAACCGTCACCGATGGCTCTTTGCCGCCGAAGCCCAGCCCGAGGGCCACCGCCCATTGGCCGACCCGAACGTCCTCGATACGTGTCCATTCGGGCACCGCGAGGCCTTTCGCATCCACCTTGAGCAAGGCGATCTTGTGGACCTGATCGCGAGCGACCAGGTCGGCCGCCAGACGCCGCCCGTCGGGAAGTGTGACGGAGATCAGGATGGGTTCGCGAACAAAATTGAAACTGCTCGTCACGATAAGCCCGTCGGCGCCATACACCACACCGGTGGTCGGACCGTCCGCGATGACGAAATCGGAACCGGGCGTGTCGCGAAAACGGCGCGGCGGCGGTGCCTTGCCCCCTTTTGGCTTGCTGCGCGCGATGTCGCGCCCAGGCTGAGCGCCACCTACGGTTTCGATGCGAACGAGGTATGGTTTCATCCCATCGGCGACGTTGCGAAATACGCTCTGGGCCGAGCGCAAAAGCTCGCGCGCGGCATCACCTTCGGCGTGCGATTCTTCGGCTCGCACGTGTGAAACGCATAGGATCATTATGAACTGCACGGCGACGGCGACCATCCGCATCGATGGGATTGATCCGGCGCGGATGCTCGTACCGTGTTTCATTGGTCCTGCAACCATGATCCTCACCCGAGCCGCGGGCTTCAGCCCGCGCGATGTTATGAATGCCAGTGACCGCAATCCGCGATCCCAAGATCGCGCAAGCTGAAGCATGCGGCTCAGATAATCTTGAAACTTGTGCAACACGATGCTAGTGCCGTTTCCAAAAAGGTTGCGCCGATTCGGGTGCCATGCCCAAGCCGAAGGCGCGGGCATGCTTTCTTCCGACGAACCTGCGACATGGCCGCGCTGTGCTTGGCCATGCCACACCCGGGAGCGATCCCAAGATCGCGCAAGCTGAAGCATGCGGCTCAGATGATCTTGAAACTTGTGCAACACGATGCCAGGCACACCATTGCCCGTCGGTCGGACCGTTATATTCGTCGTACCACGGAGCGCCGTATCGGTTCCCGTTTTTGGCGAACAAGACGCCAACGGTCTTCGTGATCCCCTCACTCGCCCACCTCCTTCGGCGGTTCGATGCG
>JADFHG010000034.1 GCA_022567365.1 Planctomycetota bacterium
AGTACACGTCCTGTTCATCGTTGTACGTAGCCGCGTAGGCCAGATTGGCGCCGGTGTCGTCGGAGCGCATGTGGTAATAGTCACCGAGCTTCTGCTGCCCGCTGGGCCAACCCACATGGCTGTTAAAAATGGGACCGACCCGCACATTCGTCGACCAGGTCGAACCGGCGTCCGGTGAATAGGCGTAATACAGCTCGGAGAGATTGTCCAAGCCCGTGTTGCGGGTGTCGTTCCAGATGACGTCGATCCGCCCATTCGGGGCGACGGACATTGTTCCGAACCACTGCCACGCGCTTCCGGGCTCATCGTCGTTCACCCGGACGGCCTCGTCCCAGGTGAACCCGCCGTCCGTACTCCGCGCGATATGGACATCGAGCGGATCGTCGCCGATAGACGGCTCTACGGAGCATAACAGGTATGCGTTGCCGGAGCTTGGTCCGCTGGAATGATCCGTCGCGATCCATGGTTGGCCGATGAGCCCACTCGGATTCGGTGCGCTAAAAAGAGGCGATTGGCCGCCTAGATCGACGGATACGGTAGGTTCAAAATCGACATTTGCCTCGGGATCCCGGGCGGTGAGTGATTTGCCCACTGCGAAACCACCTCCGCCGCCGAGGATGGAAGTGTAGAGTTCCCCGTCCGGACCAATTGAATGAGTACCCCATTGGAACGGTGCCCCGATCGGGTCCATGAACGTGAGACCCCCGTCGGTCGAACGCGTGAATTGGGGATTACCCGTCCATGTCGCATAGATGTTGCCGTCTCCGATGCCCCCGGTCTTGTCGATGCTCATCCATGGCTTGTCCGATCCAAACGCTGAAACGGCCGCCTCCCAACTCAGCCCGCCGTCCGTCGACTTGAACACGCTCCCGCATCCTGGGAAGGGACACTCGATTGAGTAATAGTAGAAGTTTCCCTGCGAATCCGAGTCCAGGACGGGGTCGCTGCGAAACTCACCTGGATCAAGCACGCCCGGGAACGTCCACGTCAGTCCACCGTCGTGGCTGTAGCCCAACCCCGCCTGGCGGAAACTCGATTGAACCGTGTCGAACTGCCTCCAGCCGATGACGATCTTGTTGGGATCGGTCGGGTCAATGGCAATCGACGGCTCGTTGGCCGCGTCACCCGGGATATTCTGGCCGAGTTCGTCCACGTTGACTTGCACGCTCACATACGGACCGAACACGACTTGTGCCTGTCCAGGTTCGCCGGCAATCGGCGGTCGAGCGGGTGGGGGCATGTACGGGTCGGTGGGATTCTCGAAATGTCCCGGCGTGTTGCCAAGCTGTAGCCGCAGCTCATCGGGCGATTCCACACCCGACTTGGAAGGCGCGGTGTGTGGCCGCGCCTGTTCCGAAACAATCCCGATGAGAATTGAGGCAGCCACCATTGTCAACGACATTGCTTTTCCTCCGGGGTCTCACGGGTAAGTGAGGACCGACGCTACCGACCATTTCCTGTCCACGCCACACGGCGTGCGGTCTTCTGTTTCAGCATCATACCTTGGGCGTGGACCCGCACAAAGCAGATTCTCAGCGGGAAGACAGCAGGGGCTGGATCATACGACAGGGTATGCCGCCGGCGCGTGGATCATCGACTCCCCCACCTCGAAAACGAGGTGGGCCACCCGTCACCTGGACTGTCACGGTAACGGAGCGATCCTGCCGTGCCCCCAGCCCTTGACCGCAAGGCCGGGTTCGTGACAATCGCGTTTATCAGGGCGCCGTTTGGCGGCCGGTTGGTCGTACAAAGGAGTAGATCCATGACCATTAAGTCGATTCGCACGTCGTACTGGGCGACTTCGTGTTGGGTGCTTCCGCTTTGCTTCGCCGCATCGGTATTGCCGGAGCGCGTGGCGGTCGCGCAGGACGCCAACGCCACGTCGGTCGAAGTGACCGTGACGGGCGAAGGGATATCCGAGGACGACGCGCGCAATGACGCCCTGCGCAAGGCCCTCGAGCAGGGCGGCAAGGTGTTCATCGATTCCTATAGCGAGGTGGAGAACTACACGCTGGTGCGCGACACGATCTACGCCCGCGCCGAGGGCATCGTGAAGGACTACAAGATCCTCGAAAAGGGCGACTCGGCGATCGGCGCCAAGTTTTGCAAGATCCGCGCGGTGATCAGCAAGGACTCGATTGCGTCGACGTGGGGCGAGGTGCAAAACGTGCTCGATCAGGTCGGGCGCCCCGGAATCCTGGTGTTCATTCTCGAGCGAATCGACGGTGTGATTCAGGACAGCAGCATTCTCGAATCGAAAATCGAAAAGCGTCTTCTCGATGCCGGCTTCGCGGTCTATTCGGGCGCGCAGGTTCGAGCGATCGCCGAGAATGAATCGGCCGACGCGCACATGGAGAACAACATCGCCAAGGTCCAGGCGATCGCCAAGAACTTCGGCACGCAGATTTTCATTCACGGCACGGCGCAGGCCAACTGGGCGGGCGTGAAGGATCTCTACGGAACGCAAACCGCGATGTTCAACGGCGACGGTATGGTCAAGATGTTTTACACCGACACGGGGCAGCTCCTTGCGAGCGAGTCGCTCGCCAACTGGCGCGGTGGGGCGCGGGGCATCAACACGCACTCGCCACAGGCCGGCAAGATGGCACTCGGCAACGCGGGTGTGGAACTCGTCGATCGGGTATACGCCAGCGTGATGAAGCGCTGGGCCACGCGCATCTCCGCGGGCGGCGAGATCACGCTCGAGGTCGAGGGCATCAAGGCCGGCACCGCGATCAAGCTCAAGAAGAAGCTCGCCGCGCTGCCCAAGGTCAAGCGCGTCAACCAGCGGTTCTCCAAGGGAATCGCGACCTATCGGATCGTCGCGAAGATGACGGCCGAGCAGCTCGCGGAGTATCTGGTGGAGCCCGAGTGGGAGAGCCTGATCGAGATCGTCGATATTACGCTCAATCGCGTTCAAGCCAAGGGGGTCGGCAAGTAAGCCGCGCATGCCTCGCGAGATACACGGAAAACACGTTGTCGACGGTCAGCGGTTCGCCATCGTCGTTAGCCGGTTCAACGAATTCATCACGTCAAAGCTGGTGTCCGGCGCGGTGGACGTCCTGCACCGCCACGGCTGCGCCGACGAGAACATTACCTGCGTATTCGTCCCGGGGGCGTACGACATCGCGCCCGTCGCCATGAAGCTCGCGGGCCAAAAGAAATACGACGCCATCATCTGCCTGGGGTGCGTGATCCGCGGGCAGACGCCGCATTTCGAGTATGTCGCATCCGAGGTTGCCAAAGGCGTGGCGCAGGTCGGTCTGCAGTCCGGCGTGCCCACGACGTTTGGCGTAATCACGGCCGACACCATCGAACAGGCGGTGGATCGGGCGGGCATCAAGGCGGGCAACAAGGGCGCCGACGCGACGATCAGCGCGATCGAACTCGTTGACGTCATGCGCCAACTCGACGGCGATGGGTGATTCGTGAGTGTCCACGATCGGCGAAACGGCAGAATCCTCGCGATGCAAGTCCTCTGCCAACAGGACGTACAGGGCGAATCGGAATCGCACGAGACCCTTGACCTTCTAGCCGCGCTGTCGAAGTCGGACCGCGCAAAGCGATACGCGGAGAAACTGATCGACGCGTATCTCCAATCGCGCGACGATGTAAACGCATCAATCGCTTCCGCGGCGACGAATTGGGAAATGGATCGCGTGGCAACGGTCGAACGCAACACGATGCGCGTGGCCGTCGTGGAGATGAGGTCCGCCGACGTCCCTTCCAAAGTCGCCATCAACGAAGCCATCGAGATCGTCAAGGAGTACGGCGGGGTTGATTCGACCCGGTTCGTCAACGGCGTGCTCGACACCATCTACAAGCAGTTTGAGGGGGAGCGGGACTAGTGGGTATCTTCGATCGATTCAAGAAGGGGCTCGCGCGCACGCGGGAGAAGGTGTCGGCCGGGTTTCGCAGCGTGCTGCGGGTCGGTCGCAAGATCGACGAGGAGACGATCTCGCGGCTCGAGGAGACGATGCTCGCGGCCGACTTCGGGCCGACCGTGACGCAGCAGCTTATCGACGTGCTCACTGCCGGATGGAAAAGCGGGGCGATCGTCGAAGAGCAGGACGTCGTGGACTACCTCAAGACGCATATCGTCGATATGTGGGACAAGTCGGACCAGGAGCTTTGCTATGCGGAATCCGGGCCGACGGTCGTGCTCTTCACGGGGATCAACGGCTCCGGTAAGACGACGAGCATCGCCAAGCTGGCCAACTTTCTGAAGAAGCAGGAAAAGAAGGTTCTCGTGGCGGCGTGCGATACGTTTCGCGCGGCCGCCGTCGAGCAACTTTCGATTTGGGCGGACCGCATCGGCGTGCAGATCGTCAAACACGATCAGGGCGCCGACCCCGGTGCCGTCGCGTATGACGCTTGCGAAGCGGCCGTGGCCCGCGGCGCCGACGTGCTCCTTGTCGATACGGCCGGGCGGTTGCACACGCAGGACCATCTCATGCGGGAATTGGCAAAGATTCAAAAAGTCGTCGAGCGCAAGATCCCCGGCGCGCCGCACGAGGTGCTCTTGGTGCTCGACGCGACGATCGGTCAAAACGCGATCATTCAGGCGCAGCAGTTTTCGCAGCATGTGTCGATCAGTGGCATTTTTCTTGCGAAGCTCGACGGCAGCGCGAAGGGCGGCGCCGTCGTCGGTATCCGCGATCAACTGAACGTGCCGGTCAAGTTCGTCGGTCTCGGCGAGACGCCCGACGACATCGAGCCGTTCGACCCCGCGGGCTTCATCTCCGCCATGTTCGCCGAGGAGTAGCGCACGCTCGCTTAAGACTTGCGGGGTTGGGTTTGGCGATGGCCGATGGGCTGGGGTTGAACGATGGGCAACTCGCATTGATGGATGCCATGGGCAAACTTGCTTGCCCTTGTGACGATCGTATCGGGCACGGGCAAGTTACCGTTTGGTACGGGCTTGGCGCGTAGCGGCCCCTCTCTGCGCCGACCGTAAGAGTTCGGGAGCGTTTCGTGTGCCAACGTCCGCCACGGGGGGCGGACGCTACGGTTCGACGTCCGCCGCGGGGGGCGGACGCTCGGGAGGCGGACGCGAGCAGGCCTTACGGTCGCGGTTCGGGTTTGGGTGTTTCCGGGAAGCCGCCTGCGCGGCGTGAGCGCGCCGCCTGAGGCACCGCGTGAGGCGGAGGTATTCACATGAGCATGCACTCCGACGAGTTGGAAATGCTCGCCGATTTGACGTTCAAGGATGCCGTCATCGCTACGTCGTTGTACTGCGGATCGTGCGGCTACAACCTCAAGACCCTGCCCTATGTCGGCGTGTGTACCGAGTGCGGCCACCGATACAACGCCCGCCCCCTCAGGATGGACGGCATATTCACGCCACAGCGTCTCGAGATCCCACTGGGCGACGCCGCGGCGGGCGTGCTCAGCGGTGTGGTCGCCGCCGGTATGACCATCCGAGCGATCGCGCCGTCGCCCTCGCGGGGCGTGTACGTGATATTTGCCGTCGTGCTCGGTCTCATGAGCGTCGCGTTCGCATGGATCATGTGGCGAAAACTCTGCAAATACGCCGGTTTTCGCAAGATCGCCAAGCGGATCGAGTCGGGCGTGGACGATTAAGACCCGCACGGTCGGGCAATTGCGCCCGTCAGGACCAGTGGGCGACGGCGTTTTGGAACACGACCAGCCCGTCCGGAGGTCCGTCGGATTGTCGCCGGGTCCAATGCGGGTGGTGGGTGTGCTCGAACGCCCGGTCGGGGTGGGGCATGAGACCGAAGATGCGGCCCGTCGCGTCGCATAAACCGGCGATGCCCCCGTCGCTCCCATTGGGGTTTGCGGGATAAACGTCCGTTTGCCCGTCCGCGTCAACATAGCGCAGCGCGACAAACCCGCCGCCCGTTAGTTCGTCCAGGACGTCACCGTTGGCCACGACGACCTTGCCTTCCGCGTGTTCGACCGGCATTTCCAGGTGCGTGGGGTTTGGAGCCCCAACCTGAGCCGCGGGCTTCAGCCCGCGCGATGCTGCGTGCGCCGTGTTGGTCCCATCGCAATTCAGCGCATCGTCCTCGCGATGGGGATCATCTTCGACCCCGTCCGAATCGCGGGGTCGCGTCGGGTTTCTTGTTGGCTCCGCGGACGACTGACGATGAGGCTTGACGCCTTCACCGTCCTCGGTGTTCGATCGTGTCGCCAACACACGTGCCAGGAAGGGGCATCTATCCGTAGATACCTCGAGACGAACCCAACGCGCCTCGAACTTGGCCGAGTCGTTGTACGTCACGGTCACCTTCGCGCGTCCGTCCGGACCGCCGGGCAATAGACCCGCCTTGACGAGTACCTGAAAACCGTTGCAAATGCCGAGAATCCCACCGCCGCGATCGACGAATGCCGATAGACGATCGGTCAGTCCACAGGCCAGCCGCTGGGCGAGTATGCTGCCCGCCGCGATGTCGTCGCCATAGCTGAAGCCGCCGGGAATCGTGAGGATGGCGTGGTCGTCGATCATGCCCGGGTTTTCGGCCAGGCGGTTGACGTGTACCAGCGCAGGGTCCGCCCCGGCCAGGCGCCATGCGTACATGGTCTCCTCGTCGCAGTTGATACCGGCGGTCCGCAATACAAGCACGGGCACGCGACTCATGCGCGGATTCTCCCGGTGGGGCTTGCGTCGCTGCAACGCCAACTGCGCTGCGCGAACGCGAATGGGGCCACAAGGTGAAGGCGACGGCTAGCGGGCAGCGGATCGCTCGTGTCGCGGAGATTGATCATTGTGCGTGCAAGGCCTCCGATCGCCAAGCCGAGGCGAGCGCATCGATCGAACATTCAATCTTGTCCGCGGAATCAATCGTGATGCGGAGAGACGGATCGCCGTCCACGCGACCGATGATCGGTAGACCGCACTCGTTTGCGGCGTCCTCGCGCATCTCCAATACATACGTTGTCTGCACATTCGCGAGGATCGAATCGGCAAACACGCTCCGGTCGATCTCGACGGTCGCCCCGAGCTTCGATGCGATGCACATCTCCGCGATCGCCACCGCCAGCCCGCCGTCGCTCACGTCGTGGCTGGCAAGGACCGCGCCCGTCCGCACGAGCTTCGCCACGCGGTGGTGCAGGTCGCGCGCGACCTCGAGCCCGACGCGATCCACCGGGGCGGACGCGAGCACGAGGCAGCTGCCGGGCTGTTTCAAATCCATCGTCACGGCCCGCCGCACATCGTCCACGATGCCCAACGCGCTGATGAGCAGCGTCCCGGGAATCGCCATTTGAACGGGCAAGCCGAGTCGTCGGGCGTCTTCTTCGCTTTGTGAAAACTCGTTGTTGAGCGAATCCTTGCCCGAAATGAACGGCAAACCGTAACACTCGGCCGCGTCGGCCGCGCCGCGACAGGCGCGCACCAATGCGCCGAGCGTCTCCTCGGTGTCGCACTTGCCCCAGCAAAAGTTGTCGAGGATCGCCGTGTGGTGCGGGTCTGCGCCGACGCACACCACGTTTCGCAGCGCTTCATCGACGGCTGCGACCGCCATGACGTATGGGTCGATCTCGGTCAGCTCGGGGCACAATCCGCATCCGATCGCGATTCCCCGGTTGCTTTCATACCGAGGTCGCAAGACGGCCGCGTCCGACGGACCATCGCCCGGACCGACGAGCGGCTTGACCACGCTGCGGCCTTGGACCTCGTGGTCATATTGCCTGATGACCCATTCCTTGGACGCCGTGTTGAATTCCCCGAGCGCGGCCAGGAGGTCGTCGGTGGTGACGCCTCCAGTGCTACCGCCGCCGCGTCCGTTGCCGGTCCCGCCGTCCTTCGTCGATAAGGCCACCGGGCGTTTCCATGTCGCCTTTCGCACGGTCTTTGGAAGACCATCGTGGAGGAATCGCATGTCGAGTTGGCCGACGGTCGTCCCGTCATATCGAACGTGGAGCATGCCGTCGCTCGCGAACTCACCGATCACGGTGGCTTCGACGTCCTCGTCGGCGAACACCCGCAGCATCTTGTCGAGGTTTTCCGGGGGAACGGAAAAGACCATCCGTTCCTGTGCCTCGGAAATCCAAATCTCGTCGTATCGTAGGCCCGAATACTTGAGCGGCACGGTTTCGAGATCGACGACGGCGCCGAGCGTTTCGCCCATTTCGCCCACCGCGCTGCTAAGCCCGCCCGCGCCGCAATCGGTCACGGCGGAATAGAGACAACCGCTCGGGTGGTCGCGGGCGAGGAGCATTGCATCGAGAACTTTTTTCTCTTCGATCGCGTTTCCGATTTGCACCGCGTGGGAAAACTCGTCCGCGTGGGTATCCGTCAGCTCCGCGGACGAGAAGGTCGCGCCGTGAATCCCGTCGCGACCGGTGCGCCCACCGGCCACGACAATCTTATCTCCGGTATGGGGGGCCTTTTCGATTCGATCCCGCGGGATGATCCCGACGCACCCGACGAACACCAGCGGGTTGGCCAGGTATCGCTCGTCGAAATAGATCGCGCCGTTGACCGTGGGGATTCCCATCCGGTTGCCATAGTCGCGCACGCCCCGGACCACGCCTTTGTAGACACGACGCGGATGCAGCACGTCTTTTGGAAGGCGCGCGTGGTCGAAGTCCGGCGGCGCAAGGCAAAACACGTCGGTCGAGGCAATCGGTTTCGCGCCGAGACCGCATCCCATGATGTCACGGATGCAGCCGCCGATGCCCGTAGCCGCCCCGCCGTAGGGCTCGATCGCCGACGGGTGATTGTGGGTCTCGGCTTTGAACGCGATGCCAAACTCGTCGTCAAACGCGATGACGCCCGCGTTATCGACGAAAACCGACAGGCACCAGTCGCGGTCAAGCCTGCGCGTGGTGCGCGCGATCGTGTCGCCAAACAGGCTCGCAAATCGGACGGTGACCTCGCCGGTCTTTCCGAAGTCTTCGCCGCGGTATTCGATTTCGCTCTTGAACGTTTTGTGTACGCAATGCTCGGACCAGGTCTGGGCGAGGGTTTCGATTTCCAGATCGGTCGGTTCCCTGCCGAGGTCGGCGAAGTGGTCCACTATGGCCCGCATTTCGCCGAGCGAAAGGAACAGGTGCCGATCGCGCGAGAGGCGTTGAAGTTCTTGGTCCGACAGTGAGCGAATCGGCACGTGACGCAGTTCAAACGGGGCGACCGGCGGTTCGGGAAACGCCGCCGGCAGTGCGTCGTCGCGACCGAAACCGCGCACATACGGCGATTCGATGCACTTGTTTGCGAGGACCCGCAGGGCGATCGTCTCGAGTTCGTCGGCACTGCGCGCACCGACGATCTCGTAGCGACGGGCCGTTCGGACAGCGTCCACCGCGTCTTCCGCGACGCCGCGAGATCGAAGCCACCGCCGCACCGCGTCCAAGGTGCTGATTGAAACCGGATCCATGACCCCGGGCAACGAGTGTACCTCGATCGCAGCGACGGCTTCAGGACGGTCGGTGAGGCCCGGTCCGAACGTACACACTTCGGCGACGGGGTCGGTCAGCAGGGTTTGGGCGAGCTGTTCGACCTCACCGCGGCTGAGGTGTCCACGCAGCAAATACACCTTGCTCGAACGAACCGCTTCGATGTGATCGAGCCCGAGTTGCACGACATCGGCGCGGATCCCGCGTCCGGCACCGTCGAGTCGTGGATCTCGCGGGCTGACGACGATGTGCCAGTAGAGACCTGTATCCACTTGGGGTTCGACCATGAGTGCAACGCCGCCGAAAAACCGAGGTCGCGCGGCACTGACCGCGCCGCAAACAGCCGCAAGGATCTTGCGGTTGCCGGGCGGCATGGGTGCCGGCAACGCGCCTCGGTCGCCCAACGAAACAGCCGCGAGAACCGGGCTTGCCGCGGGCACCGGGCTTGCCGCAGGCACCCTACCAGCTTGCTGAAGAACAACCTGCTTTGTGGGACCGACTTTCCAGTCGGTCGCTTTCGGGTCAACTGAGGCGTTTGCCCGACTGGAAAGTTGTCAAACATACCTCTTCAACAGGCTGCTACGACAGCCCCGCGGAGTCCACGATCCTCGCGGATCCGTCGCACAACGACCGACCACACCATATCGCGCAATTGATTCTCCCGCCACTCCGACGTATGGTAGCCTCCGTCGGTGTTGATTGTTTTCAAGCATGGCCACGACGAGTGTTGTTCGCGTCGGATTTCCGGGGAATTGATCGGGATGCGATTTGCCTCTTCCAACACGGTTAAGGAAGACACGGCCGCCGCGATCGACGAGGTGATCGAAGGCGTCGGTCGACAGGTTACGCCCGGCATGGTCGATCTGGCGTTGGTTTTTCTCACGCTCGACTACGCCGACGACATGGAGCACATTCTTGACCGAATCCGCGTCGGGCTGCCGAACGCCTTGTTGTGCGGATGTACGGCGGGCGGCACGATCGCAAACGGCACCGAAACGGAACACGGCCCGTCGATAGCCCTGCTCGCCGCGTCGCTGCCGGACGTCAACGTCAGGCCCTTTTGCCTTACCCAATCGCAGCTCCACGGCATCGAAACGCACCTTGATTGGGAGCGAATCGTCGGAGTCGCTCCGGAGAGCCGCCCGATTTTCGTAGCCCTTGCCGATCCGTTCCGGCTCGACATCACCGGCTTTGCCGAAAAGCTGTCCGAGTCGTTTCCGAACAGCCCGCTGCTCGGCGGTGTCGCCAGCGCTGGTCGCGAACCGGAGCAGAACATGCTCCTGCTGGATGGAGAGGTCTTCCGTGAGGGCGTCGTCGGTTTGGCGCTGACCGGGCGCATCAGCGTGGACACCGTGGTGTCCCAGGGATGTCGGCCCGTCGGAACGACCTTCGTCATCACCAAGGGCGAACGCAACGTCATCAGCGAATTGGGCGGCAAGGCCCCTCTCGCGAGGCTCCAGGACGTGCTGGCCAAGTTGCCTCCCGAAGACGTGAGCCTCGCCAAGCGATCGCTGTTCGTCGGGCGCGTCATCGACGAATACAAGACGGAGTTCTCCCGCGGCGATTTCCTGATCCACAACATCATGGGCGCCGACAGGAAGACCGGAGCCATCGCCATCGCCGGTCCGGCGCGCGTCGGATCGACCATACAGTTTCACATTCGCGATGCGAAGAGCGCGGATGAGGATCTTCGGGCACAACTCGCCCCGCACCGGGGCACCGACGTTCGCGGCGCGATGCTTTTCGGGTGCAACGGGCGCGGTACGAATATGTGGGACGAACCGGACCACGACGCGGGGGTGTTGCGCGAAGTGATCGGCGACGTACCGGTGGCGGGCTTCTTCTGCGGCGGCGAGTTCGGACCGGTCGGCGGCAAGAACTTCGTCCACGGGTTCACCGCGAGCATCGGACTCTTTCGCGATCCCGGACCCGACCCCTAACAGTCCGAGATTTGGTGCGCGCGCTTCGCCACCGAAGATCGACACAACGCAAGCGGCCCCCACCGGATCGGCGGGGGCCGCTGGTTTCACCTATTCAGTTGTCCAACCCGTCCCTACGGACAGGTGTTGTCGGGCTTCGCAACGCCGTTCCATACGTCGTAGGGAATGGCGCCGTTCAGCAGGTCGATCAACCGGAGGACGTCGCTGGCATTGAGCGCTCCGCTGTGGTCGATGTCCACGCTGTACATGCCGAACGGTGGCACGATCACCCCGTTGAGCACATCGATCAGCGACAACACGTCGTTTGCGTTGCTGAGCCCATCGGCGTTCGCGTTCGCCGGATGTGACAGGTATGCGACAGTCCCACCGCCGTAGGAGATCGTCGTCCAGCCTCCGGGAGCGATTGCATGATTCAGCACGATTGTATGTGTCCCAGGCGGCTCCTCGGTCACGCTCGCGATTCCGTTCGCACCGAGCACCGAGTCGGCAGACGTTTCGCACAGCGTGAAGCAGTCCGAGGAGGCTCCCGATGCACTCAGTACGATAACAATCGGCTCGTCTGCGGAGCCAATCCCCTGACGAAGTGCCGCCTCCTGGTCCTGCCCAGCTCCCGGATTGTGCGGCTGTCGGGCGTCTACCGTGCCCGACGGCGGATCAATCTCGTTGGCGTCGCCTTCGCACGCCTCGCATTCGTCGGGCACACCGTTTCCATTGTCGTCCTGCGACGTGCCGTCGGCGATGTCGCATTCATCAGGCACTTCATTCTCATTGCAGTCCTGGCTCGTTCCACTCGCGATGTCGCACTCATCTCGCGTGCCGTTGTCATTGCAATCGTTTACCTCGCTGATGTACTCATAGGTAAGCTCTACGGTGATGAAGGATTCCAACTCGCCGCAGGCGGCGCTGACGGCGTCGCTTGGAATCATGGCGACCGTGGCGATTCCGTCAGGCACCAGCTCAACGAAATCCGCCAATGTAATGTGGATTAGTCTCGCTTGCGGAGTCTCGGGAAACTCTTCTCCGTCATCCGCCAACAAGTCACCAATGTGCGTTCCATTCAGCTCGATGCTGGCCAGCTCGGTCGTTCCGTCAAAGTCGCCCCTTATCGTGAATGTCAGGTGCACGTCCCCGATGGGTTCGGGAAGATCGGCAAACTCGTACTCTTGCGGAAAGCCACTGTCGAACGGCGATAGCTCGCCTGATGACGCCAGCAGGCTTACCACGCCTTCGCACCCAAATCCGAGAAACAGCACCCACACCGCGCCGTGGGAATTGCCACCGTCGTCATCGCCGATGGCCCCGACGGCCAGGTCGGCAAGGCCATCCCCGTCGAGATCACCCACCGATGCCACCGACAAGCCGAACCCATCGCGATC
>JADFHG010000035.1:0-11411 GCA_022567365.1 Planctomycetota bacterium
TCGCGGCCAGGGCTTCTTCGAACGTAAGCCCGTTCGCGGCGGCGAGGGCGGTCTCGAACAGCACGACCCGCGTCTTGGGGACGTAGCTCTCGTAGCCGCTTTGCATGGCAATGGCGATGCCCGCGTGCTTGAGCGTGGCGGCGGTTTCGACGCTCAGGTTCGCCGTCTCGCGGTACGCGCGGGTCATCGTGGGGTGGACGATGACCGGCACGCCGGCCGCCTTGATCTCGTCGATCACGAGGTACGCTTCGCACGCGCCGTCGAGCCAAAGCACGATGTCGAACTCCGCAGCGAGCCGCAGCGCGTTCATGATGTCCTGCGCCTTGTGCGCCGTCACCATGAGCGGGATCTCGCGTTTCAACACGCGACCGAGCGCCTCGAGGGCCAGGTCGCGGGCGGGCTTCTTGTCCTCCTTCGCATTCGCCCGTCTGTCCAGGTATTCGCGAGCTTTCACGAAGTTCTGCCGCAGCATGGCCATCATCTTGCCGCGCGTCCCGGGGGACTTGCCCTTGTCCTTTTTTTGGGCCATCGGGGACATCGTCGCGGCCAGGGCGGCGGTCTCGACCATGACGGCGTCCTCGACCGTCTTGCCCGTCGTCTTGACGATCATGGTCTGGCCCGAAATCAGCTCGCCCGGCGCGTGACCGGTGTGCATCGTCGTGACACCGAACCCGCGAACCCACGCGACGAGCCGATCATGCACATTGTATGCGTCGATCGCGCGAAGCTGCGGCTGGATCGGCGCGGACCGCTCGAGCTGGTCTTGATCGTGGTCGTGGTTGTACAGACCGGAAATGCCGACGGTCGTGTGGGCGTCGATGAGACCGGGGGTGACCACCTCCGCCGACAACACTCGAAAACCCTCGGGAATGGTCACGCTGTTCGCCGGGCCGACGGCTATGATCTTGCCGTCTTGAATGACCACGACGCCGTCGGTGATCGGCGGACCGGCCATGGTGTGCAGCGTCTTGCCGCGCACGGCGACTTGGGCGAGCGCGGGCATGGTGTGGATCGCGAGCGCCATCGCGACACACGCGATCAGGCAAGGACCAAAACTCGCGCGGACCGCTTCCTTACGGTCGCGGTTCGGATGGCGAGGCGATCCCTGACGGTTGCGGTACGGATGGTTCCCACGTGTCATTGACGGGTGCCATTCAGTTGGCATTAACACTCGAAGTACGGGTCGCATCGCGGCCATCACGCACCCCCTTTCGATTCTTCGAAGCAGCAGAAGTAGGGCGTCGTGTTGTTGCCCGCGCCGTATCCGCCGACGGCGTGCAGTCGGTCCGTCGGGTCGCTGCGGTCGAAGACCCTCTTGCCCTCGACCCAGGTCTCGAGCACCTTGGTGTATACGCTGAGCGGATCACCGCTCCAGAGGGCGAAATCCGCGTCCTTGCCGACCTCGAGCGATCCGATGCGGTCATCGAGGTCGAGCATGGCGGCACCGGCCAGCGTGAGCGCCTTGAGCGCGCCCGCGCGCGACATCCCGCCGCGAACCCCGAGTGCGGCCATCCTGTTGAATATGCGCGAGTCGGTGATCCAATCGTCGGTGTGAAACGCCGTGAGGACGCCGGCCCTTTCCAACACGCCGGCGGTCTTGTAGATCAGGTCGATGGCCTCGAGCTTGCCGCCGGGGCTGTCCACGAGAATGACCGAACATGCCGCGCCGGCCCGTGCGATCTCGTCGGCGACCTTCCAACCCTCGCTGACGTGGTGGAGGACGACGCGGAAGTTGAACTCGCGGGCAAGTCGGAGCACGGTCATGATGTCGTCATGGCGATGCGTGTGATGATGGACGATGCGTTTGCCTTCGAGCACCTCGACCAGCCCTTCGAGCCCGAGGTCGCGCGGGGGCATCTTCTCCGGATCGCCCGCCGCCCGGGCCTTCTTGTCCCTGTATTCCATGGCCTTGATGAACTGCTCGCGGACCAGCGCGGCGCTCTTGCCCCGCGTGCCGGGAAAGGGCTTCGCCCGCTGCGAGTTGGTCCCGTTTGCCATCTTCATACCGCCCATCGCCCAGCCGCTCTCATCGAGAATGAAGAGGTCTTCGATCTTCTTGCCGCCCCGCAGCTTGACGTAGATCGTCTGGCCGCTGAGCAGGTGTCCCGATCCGGGCATGATGTTTAGCGTCGTCAGTCCGCCGGCGACCGCGCGGCGAAAGCCCGAGTCGAGCACGTTGATCGAATCCAAAATGCGCACGCCGGGTTGAATCGGAGCGCTCGAATCGGCCCCGCCGATCCCGCCGATATGGCTGTGGGAGCAGATCAAACCGGGCATGATGACCTTGCCCTGCGCATCGACGCGCGTGGCATCGTCGGGCACCTCCGTCGTGGCCACCGGTCCGACGGCGATGATCTTGCCGTCTTGGACGATCAGCACGCCTTCGGTGATCTCCGGTCCGGCGATCGGAATCAGGTGCGCCCCGACGAAGGCAATCGGCGTCTCCTGCGCAAGCCCCGGCGTCGTCGCGGCCAACCAACCACACATCAATAGTATTCCACGCATTCGCAACTCGATGCTCCTTTGCTGGTTCGACACTCCATTACCCATTTCGCCGGTCGAGGCTGGCAGCCTGTTGAAGAACCTCGCGTAGCGTCCGCCCCCCGTGGCGGACGTGGCTGTCAAGACCGCTATCGCCGTCCCACGGCTGCCACAGGCTGTCAAGACCGCTATCGCCGTCCGACGGCTGCCACTGGGGGCGGACGTTACTTTCTCGGCGGAGCACCACTCCTTCAACGGGCTGGGCATGGCGCATGCGCTCGGTTCCTATGTCTATGTCTACCGTCCCGTAAAGCTACTCGGTCCGTTGAGGTCCGCCGGCGGCGGCGGGAGGTTTGGGGTCGGTCTGTTCTTGAACTTCTCGTAGTTCTCGGTGTGCATGCTCGTCAGCTCGACCGGCTTTCCGGCGATGAACATGTGCGTGACCTGCGTGACCGTTTGCAGCGGCGACCCGGTGGTCACGATCAGGTCGGCCGTCTTTCCAACGTCGATGGACCCGACCGAATCGGCGATGCCGAGGATCTCCGCCGCCCCGAGGGTCAACGCGTATTCGGCCTTTTTCGCGGGAAGTCCGTGGGCGACGGCCATTCCGGCGTTGAACGCGAGGTTGTACGCCCCCGACGCGCTGTTGGACGCGAAACAAAACGCCACTCCGGCCTTGTCGAGCACGGCGGCACAGCGATAGATCGAGTCGAAGGGTTCGAACTCGCCGCGCGGATAGCTGAGCACGGTGCCCAATATGACCGGGACGTTCTTCTCGGCAAGCGCGTCGGCCAGTTTCCAGGCGGCGGTCCCGCCCGAAATGATGCACCGCAGCCCGTGCTTTTCGGCGAATTCGAGCGTATCGAGGATGCCCTTGTAGCTGTTCGCGCTGAAGATGACCGGGCGCTCCCCGCGCACGTACGGGACCATGGCCTCGAGCCGCGCATCCATCTCGAAGTCGATTTGCGGAGTGTTCGCCGCGAGATCCT
This sequence comes from Planctomycetota bacterium, assembly GCA_022567365.1. GTDB lineage: Bacteria > Planctomycetota > Phycisphaerae > UBA1845 > UBA1845 > JADFHG01. Next base: position 3,471 of record JADFHG010000035.1, read on the forward strand.
CCACCTCGGCATAGTGTTTGGCTTTGGCGATGAAGTCTTCGAGTTTCTTCATCGACTCTTTGTGCTGTTTCTCCCGCTTTTTCTTGCGATCCTTCGGTATGTGGACCGGCAACGACGGCACGGACATGTGCAGCCCGACGTTGTCGAACGCCACCATTTCGTCGGCGGTCCAACCGTCGAGGTGAATGACCGCGCTTTGACCGGCGATGGTCGATCCCGAAGGCACGGTCAGTGCAGTCGTGGTGCCCGCGGTCCGGGCGATTCGGATGTGCTCGCTATGCGGGTGCACCGCACTGGCGGCGCGGAGGTGGGGGTTGAACGCGCCGATCTCGCGATTATCGCGGGTGGCCCGAAGACTGCCGATTTCGGTGAGCCCGAGCGTCGTGCCCGCGTCGATCAGACCGGGATATACGTGCAACCCCTGGGCATCGATCACACCGGCACCCGGTGGTACGGAGACCCCGATACCGACGGCGTGGATCTTGTCCTCCACGATGACGACCGTTGCCCCCAGGATCGGCGGGCCGCTGATCGGATGGACGGTCGCCCCCACGATGGCGTACGCGCTATGCGGTGTCTTGGGAATCGAACGATCCAGAGGACCGGATATGGGCAGGGCGTCGGCGCGCTCGGTCGGCTCGGGGTGCTGATCCTCGAAATATACCTCACCTTCGATCAACGTCATGATGCACTTGCTGAAGGCGTTGAGCGGGTGGCCGTTGAAGATCGCCACGTCCCCGTCCTTGCCGACCTCGAGACTGCCGACTCGCTCGTCGATTTGAAGCTGTATCGCCGGGTTGAGCGTGACGAGCCTGAGGGCCTCGTTTTCGTTCAGCCCACCCCACTTGATGCACTTGGCGGCTTCCAGGTTGAACCGTCGAATCGTGTTGGCCGAGTCGGAGTTGATCGATACGTTTATGCCATAATTCGTCATCAACGCCGCGTTGTGGGCGATCGCCCCATATGCCTCGATCTTGTACGCCCAGAAATTGGAGAACGTGGACGCGGAGGCTCCGTGGCGTGCGATTTCCGGCGCGATCCGGTATCCCTCGAGGACGTGCTGGAGGACGCCGATGCGGAATCCGTAATCCTCGGCCACCGCGAGCAGCCTCAGGATTTCGTCGGAACGGTAGCAATGAGAGTGTACCGTGATGTCGCCGTCGAGGACCGCCGCGAGCGCCTCGAGGCGGAGATCCTTTCGCGGCACGAGCAGATCCTTGCCGGCCTGTGACTGTTTGGTGTAATCCGCCCATTTGGCCTTGTACGCAAGGGCGGTCTCGAACGCTTCTCGGATCACGGCCTCGACGCCCATGCGCGTGTTCGGATATCGCTTGCCTCGCGACGAGTCGCGGTTGGATTGAATGACGTTTTCGCCGAGCGCGAACTTGATCGTTTTCGGGGCGTTGGAAAGGAGCATCTCGTCCGCGCTGCGCCCGTATTTGAGCTTGAGTATCGCGTTTTGCCCGCCGATGGGGTTGGCCGATCCGTGCATGACGTGATGGGTCGTCGTCCCACCGGCGACGGCGCGAAAGATTCCGGTGCGCTCGGGGTTGATCGTGTCGGCGATGCGGACCTCGGCGGTGATGGAAAGCGTGCCCTCGTTGACCCCGTCCGTGCCGAGGTGCGAATGGCAATCGACGAATCCCGGAATGACGTATCGCCCGGTCGCGTCGATGATGGTGACACCGTCCGGCACCTCGATTCCCCGTCCGATCTTGGTGATCTTGCCGCGTCGAATCAGGACGGACGCGTTGTCGAAGGTGCCGCCGGCGACGGTAACGACCGTGCCGTTTTGGATGATGACGTCGCCGCCGGTCCTCGTCTTGGGGATGCGATCGGCCTTGATTTCCGCGGCGAACGTCGGACCCTTGTCCTCCTCGACTTCCTTATCGACATCCTCGTCATCGACTTCCTCGGCGTCGATGTCATCGTCCTCGACGTCCTGGTCATCGACATCCTCCGCGTCCGCGTCGTCATCGTCCGTCTTGCTGTCTTTCGCGTCGGCGTCCTTCGCGTGGGGACCCTTTTTGCCGCGTTTGTTGTTGTCGTCTTCCTTCTTGTCTTTCTCTTTGTCCTGGTCGATTTCGAACTTCCTGCCGTCCACGAAGACGTACCGTGTTTTCGCCTTCTTGTCGGTGAACGGTGCGCTGAAGATGGCGACGTTCGCGCGGTATCCTTGCTGGATCGCTCCGAGCTGCCCTTTCATACCGAGCATTTCCGCGGGCGTGGTCGTCAGGGCCGCGAGCGCCGCTTCCTCCGGCAAGCCGCGCTCGATCAACCTCCGAAGGTTCTTGAAGAACTCAGCCGGCGATTTGGAATCCTTCGTCGTCAAAGCGAACGGCACGCCGGCTTCGTGCAGACGGATGACGTTGTCGAATTTCTCGTCCCAAAGGCGGCGTCGTTCCTTGCGAACCTTCAGGGGTTCATAGATTTTCCGTTCCTTCTTCTTGTCGGACGGCTTGTCCGTCGTCTCTTTCCCCTCGCCCGGTTGCTCCGGCTCATCGAGAGACGGTCCTTCCTCCTCGGTTTCCTCGTCCGCCTCGTCATCTTCGTCGGGCTCGTCGGGCTTGGCGTGTTTCTTCTTCTTGTCTTCTTTCTTCTTGCCGTACTCGGGTTCCTCGTCGAATTTCAGGCTGACGATCAGCGGCGTACGCGCATCGGTCAGAAGATCGATCGCCTTGTGCGCCTCCCGCGCGCCGCTGATGTGCACGTCGAGGTTGAATTCCTCGCAAAGCTTGTGCGCGCGCCGGATCTCCCGCTCCGAGTTCGCCTCGAAAATGACCGGTAGTCCTCGCCGAAGCACCGGTTGCAATGCGTCCAGCGCGGCGTCCACGGCAGACGGCTCGCCCTCGAACGGATGACGTTCATGATACTTTCGGACCTTGACGTACCGCTGGGCGTCGAGCAGAACCTGCCTGAACTGCGCGAATACGGCCAAGAGTGACCTGGGGTATCGACCCGGCTCGCCCGCGGAGAACGATGCGTGCATCCCGACGTCCGAACGAAGGACCGAACGGCGAATCGGTACGCCCGACAGGCTGATCAGGTCGCTTGTGCCGCCGAAAATGCCGCCGCGGGGCGCGATCAGCGCAGTGGTAAAACCACGCTTGCGGTGTTGGGCGAGTTTCTCTTCGTCGACGACGTATTGCTCGATCGCGCGGGCTTGCGGTCTGATCCCGCGGCGGTTGGCCTGCCGCGTGGCCGCGAGCGGTCCCTCGCGCACGTCCGGGTTGACGTCTTCGGTGCGGAGTCGCGCGTCCTCGGTCCGCTCTTCGTCGGCGATCCCGACATACGACATCGCGTCGATGAATCCGGGATAGGCGTAAAGCCCGGTGCCGTCGATTCGCTCGGCGTGCGGCGGCACTTCGACGTCGCGACCGACCGCAACGATCCTGCCCTTGTAGATTACGATGGTGCCCGACTCGATCGTCGTACCGGGTTCGGTAACGATCGTCAGGTTGGTTACGGCCACGGGCGTTTCGAACTCGGCCCGAACCGTTGTCTGGACCACGATGGGGCACATCGCGAGGAGCACGCGGAACATACGACGACGAATCGCTTGACCGTAAGACATTCGGTATCCCCACAAAGGCCAACTGCGCTGAACACGGGAGGACGTTGTCGGGGGCCTGCGGTGGGCGACCTGGCGGTCGCCGTTTCCTCTGACCGACCAGCACGGTGCTATCGACCCTGACCGGCACGCGCTGCTGCGCGACGGCTCGGGTGCGCGGCATCGCCCGGCGCCATCAGGCGTCACCCCGACTGGCTGCGGAGTCTATCGTCGGCGCCCGGCCCTGTCGAATCCGGACAGGCGATCCCACCCAGGGGTGCGAACGAGTGCGATGGATTCGGTGTTTCTACGGTTTGGGATGTTTTTGAAGGGTGCGGCGCGTGCGTGATGATGGTGGGGACGAAAGATCGGCATGGAGGTTGGGGGCCAAACATCCGCGCGCGGCGCGGACCCCGCCGTAGACCGTGTCCACGACGTCGCGTCAACCCGCGGATTATATGGCATCGGTGAGCAGCGGCCTGAACTTCGTAGAGCATTTCCCGCTCCTGTGTTCCTAGCCGGGGGCTTCAGCCCGCGCGATGCTACGCTCTCGATACGATGCTCCTTCATACGTGAACAATCGCGCGGGCTGAAGCCCGCGGCTCAGAGGAATGCGAACGACCGCGCGGGCTGAAGCCCGCGGCTCAGAGGAATGCGAACGAGCGCGCAGGCTGAAGCGTGCGCGGTCTCGCGCCGGTCGGCCGGTCTTCGGACCAGCCCGGGTGCGCCGTGCTCCTGTAGCAGCCACCCCGAGGCGTTCCGGCGCGCTCGAGGAGGCACTGGGCATCCGTCAGTCGCACGACGCATCCCGGACAGCCCTCCGCTTGTTTGCGGCTCATTACGAAACGAAGCGAACTCCGCGCCGGTTGCTAACGGGGAAAAAGGGGATTTTTCGGCGCATTTGGGCGCCTATTGCCACGACACTCGTGATTCGACGGGGGCCATGGACAAACGCCGGCTGGCCCGTGTCAACGCGATCGGCGATCGGCGAATACACGGGCAAACAAGTTGGCCCGTGGCACCCGGCCGGACCCACTGATTGAGCATTGTCGCGGCACAGAATCCGATACCCCGTCGCGCCGTCTGCTTTGCCGCCGAATGTTCAATACGATAAGATGGAGTGTTTGCGGCAGAGGGGCAGATCGGCTTGGCGAGGCATACCGCATGATATCGTCCGAGGATGAACAGATCCGCAGTGCGATCCGCGGGGATCGCGAGGCGCTGACCGCACTGCTCGAAGAAAACGCGCCAAACGTACGACAGTCTCTCGTCGGTCAGATGCCGAAGCGGTGGCAGTCCTTGCTCAGCATCGACGACGTCGTGCAACAAACGTATACGGACGCCTTCCTCGGGATCTCGCGGTTCGTCGCCCGCGGCGAGGGGGCCTTCGCGGCGTGGCTGCGGAAACTGGCCAAACGCAACCTGCTCGACGCGGTCAAGATGCTCGAGGCCGAAAAACGCGGCGGTGCCCGGCGCAAGATCGAGGCGATGGCGGGCGACGAGTCGTTCGTGGCCCTGTACGACCTCGTTAGCGCGGCGATAACCACGCCGAGTGGCCGCGCCGCCAAGCACGAGGCCAAGACCGCGCTGGAGCAGGCCATCGAGCACCTCCCGGATACATATCGAAAGCTGGTACGAATGTACGACATCGAGGGAAGGCCCGTGCAAGAGGTGGCGGAGGCGCTCGATCGAAGCCCCGGAGCGGTGTACATGCTCCGGGCGCGGGCGCACCGCCAACTGCAGGAAATCCTGGGTACCGCCTCGAAGTATTTGAGCGCCGGCGGGTGAGCAATACCCCCCAATTGTCGCTTGCAACCGTGTGTCGATCGGTGGCGAAGGCGCTCCGGTCAAGCGAGACAGGATATCGAACATGAGCACGCACCAAAATCCCGGGGGTTCCTCGTCGACGAAACGCGAACGAGACCTGATCCAGGCGGCGCTCGCCGATGCCTCGGTGATGGGGCAAACCGCGGACGTGCCACCACCCCGGCTACGCGCCGACAACGAGGGCGAGTTCACGCAGCCGCCGAGCGATTCGTTCAAGAGCTACGACATCACGCGCGAGATCCATCGCGGCGGACAGGGCGTTGTTTATCAGGGCATTCACAAGGCCACCAAACGCAAGGTGGCTATCAAGGTAATGCGCGAGGGACCCTTCGCCGGACCGAAAGACAAGGCGCGGTTCGAGCGCGAGGTACAGATCCTCGCGCAACTCAACCACCCGAACATCGTCACCGTCCTCGACAGCGGACAAGCCGCGGGCAGCTTCTATTTCGTCATGGACTACATTTCCGGGCAGTCCCTCGACAAGTACGTCGCGGGGCGGAATCCGTCCATCAACGAAACGCTGGAACTGTTCGTAAAAATCTGCGAAGCGGTCAATGCCGCGCACCTGCGCGGCGTCATTCACCGCGATCTCAAACCCGGCAACATACGCGTCGATACCGAGGGCGCACCGCACATCGTCGACTTCGGGCTGGCCAAGGTCGCCACGTCGTCGATGACCGACGAGACCACCCCTCAGATCATGACGGTCACCGGGCAGTTTGTCGGTTCTCTACCGTGGGCCAGCCCCGAGCAGGCCGAAGGGATCACGTCGAAGATCGACGTGCGCACCGACGTCTATTCCCTCGGCGTCATTCTCTATCAACTTCTCACCGGCAAGTTCCCGTACGAGGTCATCGGGAACATGCGGGACATCCTCGAGAACATCGTCAAGGTCGCCCCCGCGCGCCCGAGCACGATTCGCCGTAAGATCGACGACGAGGTCGAGACCATCGTCCTCAAGGCGCTCGCCAAGGACCGCGACCGCCGCTACCAGTCGGCTGGTGAACTCGCCAGAGACATCAAACACTACCTCGCCGGCGAACCCATCGAAGCAAAGCGCGACAGCGGATGGTACGTCATGCGCAAGACGCTGCGGCGATACAAGGCGCCCGCGTTCACCGCCGCCGCGTTTCTCGTGCTCGGAGTCGCCTTCGGTACGACGATGACGTTCATGTATCAAAGCGCCGCGGCGGCCGAGCGCACGGCCCTCGGAAACCTGCAGGAAGAACGAGATTTCAACAGTCGCGAGCTACCGGAGTTCTTCGCCTTTCTCAAGGCGGCTTCCAGAAGGGGACCCGGTGTCACCGTCAAGTTCCTGGCCGACGAGTCCGCCAAACTCGTGGCGACCGAGTTTGCGGGGCGACCGCGCGCGCAGGCCTCGATGCGCCATATCGTCGCCGCCTTGTACAGCAACATCGAGGAGCACACTGCCGCCGAACGGCAGCTTCGCCTCGCCCTCGCCACAAGGGAAGCGACCCTCGACAAGGACCATCCCGACGTGGCGACGACCAGGATCGCTCTCGGCCGGGTGTTCCTCGCCGAGGCGCGATACGCCGACGCGGCCAAGGAAATCGAGCGCGCTCTCGCGATTCGCAAGAGCGTCTTCGGTCCCAAACACGAATCCGTCGCCGAAGCGCTCAATGATCTTGGAGTCGCCAGGTACGGATCGGAAGCGTACGATCAGGCCGAGCCGCTATACGTCGAAGCGCTGCAAATGCGCGAGGAGCTTCTCGGCCCCAACCATGCCGATGTCGCTCAATCACTGAACAATCTTGCGAGTCTCTATTTCGACAAGCGCGAGTATGAAAAGGCCCTGCCGAATTACAAGCGGGCGATCGCCATCCGACGCGCGATCTACGGAGACCGACTTCACCCCGAACTGGCGACGTCGCTCAGCAATCTTGCATCGACGTTGGACCACCTCAATCGACCCGACGAGGCCAACACGCTCTATGACGACGCCCTGAGCGTCAAGCGGAAGTGGTTCGGACGAAACCACTCGGAGGTCGCATTCACGCTCAACAGCAAGGCCACGCTTCTCTTGAGACAGGAGCGTTTCGAGCAAGCCGAACACAGCTATCGCGAAGCCCTTTCGGTCTATGACAACGTCCCGGAGCCGGATTCGAATACGGCGCGCATCGGACAGGCGAAAGCCATGAGAAACATCGCCCGAACGATCGCCCTGCGGGCGGACCGCTTGGAGCGCTCCAAGGGCGACGCCGACGCGGCCAAAGTGTTGCGTAAGGAATCCGTAAAGGGCTATGAGAGTGCCATCGGCCGCTGGCGTGCCGTGGAGCGGCACGGTGGTGACCAACTTCCTCGCACTCTAGTCATGTTCGGACAACTGCTCACAGCGCTTGGGGAAAGCGACCGCGCCGAAACGGTTCTCCGCGAAGCAGTCGCACTCCGCGAGGATCCGACGATCATGGACCAGGATCATCCGTTCCTCGCCTACACGCGTTTGAGCCTCGGCGGGTGTCTTGTCCATATGCGAAAGTTGGAAGAGGCTGAACGCCTTTTGACCGAAAGCTTTCCCATCGTCGAATCCGAACTCGGTCGATACC
>JADFHG010000035.1:11421-12570 GCA_022567365.1 Planctomycetota bacterium
ACATCGTCTCCGCATGCCGGTACATGATCGACCTCTACACGGCCGCAGACGCGCCGGAAAAGGTGCGCGAGTACCAAGTCAAGCTCGACGCCCTTGGCGACAAGTGATAACGTCTCGGCTTTGCTTGTGCCGACGGAACGTCGTTTCGTGCCGAGGCATGTCTTGCGAGGTTCACAATACGACGTGGGTCATCCCACTCATTGGTTTCAGGCGCCGCAACCCGCGTGCGAATCACTGAATAGTCCTTGCTTTCGCGGGGTGTTTTGTTAGAATGCGTGGTGCGAGACTGGGTGTTCCACCAGGGAAGCGTCGAAGCGTGCCTGCCTGCAGCGCCATGCTGCTGGGCATTATCGGACTGGTGGAGTCGCACCGATTCCCGGGACTGAAGACGCCGCACGTGCGGTTCATGGAGGCAAGGAAGACATGTCCAGGATTCTCTCTGTTTCATCTGTCTTGTCGTTGATGTTGATTTCGATGGCTTTGGGGCAGACCAACGCCCGCGTTACCCTTGTGCCGGAACAGACGGGGGATCTTGTGCCCGGGAGCATCCTTACGGTCGATGTCGAAGTGAGCAACTGCCCCATTTCCCCGCAGGCCCCCGCGTCCGGACCGACGGATATTCCCGATCTAAGGTTCATCAGGCTCGACTTCGCGAACAATATTCCCGGGTTCAACTTCATCAGCTTTACGTTTGATCCGTCCGCCTTTCCCGGCGTAAACCCGGCCGACTATGCCGTAAGTGATGACGGGGCGGGGTTTGTGCAACCGACCGTCACTTTTATCGGTGATCCGAACGTCGCCACCCTGATGACTCTGCCCTTGGTCCCGACCAAGTACGCAAGCTTCGAAGTGCAGATTCCGCCCGACGTCGGCACGTTCATCCTCGATTCGATCAACGACGCGAACTTCGTTCTCAACGACGGCATCGGGGCGCTTCTTCAAACCGGCTTCGACGAGGACACGGTCAACTATGAGAAGAACGACGCAGAATGCCTTCCGGGGACCCTTTGCGTCGAGGACGGCCTGTTGATCATCAACGCACCGCTTATACCGACCGTCGCGGAATGGGGCATGATCGCGCTGACCCTGTCGCTGCTCCTCGCGGGCGGCGCCATCCTCGCCCGTCGGAAACGGGTAGCAGTCCGAGCC
>JADFHG010000528.1 GCA_022567365.1 Planctomycetota bacterium
ATCAGCCGCTTGGGCTCGCACATTGACCAATTCGACGAATTGTGCCAGGGCGACGGTCAGGCCGGCCGAAAGCTGGATTTCATCGCTCAGGAGTTGCTGCGCGAGGTCAACACGATCGGCGCGAAGGCCAACGACGCCACCATTGCAAGAAGCGTCCTCGACATGAAAGCCCTGATCGACCGGATGAAGGAGCAGGTCCAGAATGCCGAATAGCGCCGAAAGCTCCGACAAGGGCAAGCGCGGTCTGCTCATCGTCATCAGCGGCCCTTCCGGTGCCGGCAAGACGTCGATTTGCCGGGCGCTCATCGCGCGCCTCCCGGACGCCGTGTGGAGCGTATCGGCCACGACGCGTCCGATGCGCCCGGGGGATCAGGCGGGGACCGGCTACGAGTTCATCACGCGCGACGAGTTCGAGGCCCGGCGCGCGGCGGGCGCGTTTCTCGAAAGCGCGGAATACGTTGGGCATTTATATGGCACCCCGCGAGCGCCGGTCGAACAGGCGCTGTCGCATGGAAGAAACGTCGTTCTCGATATCGACGTGCAGGGTGGGATACAGATTGCGGAAAAGGTACCGGAATCCGTCCGCGTCTTCGTTCTGCCGCCGGACATGGATTCCCTGCGAGACCGGTTGGAGGGGCGCGGGAGTGAGGCCGAGGCCCAACTGAAGAAGCGACTCGCCCGAGCTGACGGCGAGATCGCGACCGCCCGTAAGAGCGGCTGCTATGACCATTTTGTCGTCAACGACGAGCTGGAACCGACCATTGAGCAGGTCTTGGGTATTGTTGCCAGGGAGCAAACACACGTATGATCAAGGAATTCAGAGACGACGACCTCATCCACAAGTTCGGGGGTCGGTTCAAGTTGGCGGCGTTGATTCAGAAGCGATGGCTTCAGCTTCTTCAAGGCGAGAGACCGATGGTCGAGTCAAAGAACTTGACCGAGATGGAGATCGTCATCAAGGAGATCGTGGACGGAAAGCTCGAGATGGTGCTCCCTGATCGCGACGAGGAAGTAGAACAGGACGAGCGGGCGGATGACCTCGGAATCTGAATCGACACCCGGTTCCGATCTGCGCGGCTACGAAGTCCTTGTCTGTGTGTGCGGCGGGATCGCCGCGTTCAAGGTCTGCCACGTGGTGTCCGATTTGGTGCAGCGGGGCGCCGGCGTAACCGTCGCGATGACCGACGCGGCCACCAGGTTCATCGGTCCGCTGACGTTTCAGTCGCTTTCCGGGCGGGCGGTGCTGACCAGCCTGTGGCAGTCCGAGCATGCGCACGATGCCCAGCACATTCACGTCACCGAAAGGGCCGACCTCCTGCTGATTGCGCCGGCGACGGCGAACATCATCGGCAAAATCGCGTCCGGGGTGGCCGACGAATTGGTTTCCACCTTGGCGATCAGCGCGGCATCGCCGGTCGTGCTGGCCGCGGCGATGAACCCACGCATGTGGACCAATCCCATCGTCGAAGAAAACGTCGCCAAGCTGAAGAAGCACGGGTTTACCGTTCTGGAGCCTGCGGAGGGATGGCTCGCCTGCCGCAGCGTCGGTCGTGGTCGAATGGTCGAGGCGGAACAGATCCTCGAGACCGTCACGTCGATGTGTGTAAAACATCCTCCGAAAACGGGCAAGAAGGAAAATGACGAGTAGCGCTAGCGGCAAGACGAACCCGCCCGTCGCGTCGCGCCAGCTCGTTGGCACGTCGCTTCATCGTTCCTCTTGGTAGCGTTCCCATCCCATGCGTCTATTAGTCACCGCCGGTCCGACTCGCGAATACATCGACACGGTGCGTTTCCTATCGAATGCCTCATCAGGGAAAATGGGTTTTGCCGTCGCCACAAACGCGGCCTCACGTGGTCACGATGTGATTCTCATTGCGGGGCCGGTTGACCTACCCGATCCAGAAAATGTGGACGTCGTACGGGTCGTGAGTACGGCCGACATGTACACCGCCGCCGTCGCGGCGTTCGAGACGTGCGACGCAGCCGTCATGGCCGCCGCCCCGTGCGACTTCCGTCCCCGCACGGTCCAACCCCTAAAGCTCGCGAAGACGGGAGCCGATTTCCACCTCGACCTCGAAAAGACAATCGACATCTGTGCGGAGCTCGGCAAGGTCAAGGGGAATCGCGTGGTGATCGGGTTCGCCATGGAGGACCACGACCACAAGGCCCACGCCGAAGAAAAGCTCGCGCGCAAGCGTTGCGACGCGATCGTGCTCAACTCGGTGGACACACTGGCCGCCGACACCGCAACCATCGAGATATTTCGACCGGCCGTCGGCTGGAGCGATCCGATCAGCGGGCGCAAGAGCGATCTCGCGTCAGCGATCATCGACTTGATTGAGGAAACGCAGGGTCTGCGGTCGGCGTCGCGGCAATAGACCGGGGCGTCTATTCGTCCGGCGGTCGGTGCTCGCGCGTCGTTCGAGCAGTCTTCTTCCACGATAGCCAAACGGCCTTCCTCGAGGCGACAATGCCTTGCTCGTTCTTCTCCGAGCGGATGCATGGGGCGGATCATCGACCTTGCCTTCCGATCCGCCCAAATGGCGATCCGCCCCAATCACGATTTCAGTGCCGCGAGTGGGCACACGGGTCGAATCCCCATCTCCGATGATGCTCGACGGCTGGTTCGCGAGACCGCAGCTTTTCAGGGTTCCCATGGCGGTGATCGGAATCGAGTGAAGGTTCATGTACTGGGATTC
>JADFHG010000529.1 GCA_022567365.1 Planctomycetota bacterium
TGGATTCTGTCTTCGGTTGGGTTCCCGTGGGTCATATCGGTCCTTGGCCGGTGCGCTATACGCTTGCGGTGCCCGCCGGGTGTGATCCGACGGCCGCGAAATCGGCGTCTAGTCGCCCGTTGAACACGTCAAGTCCTGGGTTTGGCAGCGGCATCCGCAAGCGGATCCTGCAAGCCGCCGGCAAACCGGCTGGCCGGTGGCCGGTGGCCGGCCCGGTGCCGGTGCAAACACACCGGCTGACCGGCAAGCCGGCCAGGCCAAGCCCATGTCGCACGTTTTTCAACGGGCTTTGTGGGGTTTGGAGGCACCGACGAGAACATGGGCGCTATCGGTCGCCCGGCGGCAGGCGCGCGAACAATGCGTATGCCGATTCGGAGATGTGCAGAACCGGGGCCAAGTCGTCAAATGACTTGACGCCAAGCCAACGAGCCGTGCAAGAACGAACTAAACGGTTCGTATCATGGAAGTCGCTCAAAAAAGCTCGCGTCGCGGGGAATCTGTTCAACTTGTTCTCGCGCGACTCCCAAGCATGGCGGTTTGTGATACACCGCAATCCGGAACACTGACCGGACCCGGTCCGGGTTCGCTCAGCGCCGTCGGCGGATCAAATGAAAACCAACCATCGTCCACAGGAGAATCGCCGCCGTGCCCGCGCCGCACTCGCCCGTGCCCGCGCCGCACAGAATCCCGCCGATGGTCGATCCCGACGTAGCGTCGGCCGTACCGTCCGGTTCCGTCGAGATGACGTCCGCGACCGCGAACGTCTTTTGCGTGACCAGCGTGGGTGCTCCGCTCGTGGTCATCGTTTCGCTGCGCGAGAAGGCGCCCTGGTCGATCGTGGGCGGCGCGCCGAAGAACCCCGGTGGGCGTCCCTTCCCCTCGATCACCAGTTCGCCGTCTCGATCCGTCCCGGGGCCGAGCGTGAGCGACCATCGCGTGCCCGACGTCGTGCAACGCACGTCCATCGTCGCTTCGCGAACGAGCGGTTGGTCGGGCAGGTCGGGATTGAACGAAAACGTCGGGTCGACGGTCATCTCTTCCGGTGAGAGCGTCGTGAAGAAACGCGTCAGATACAGATCCCCCGCGAACACGGCCCGTGTTTCGTTCAGCGGATCGATGACCGCGCTGTTCAGCTCGACCACGATCGCCGATCGGGCGGCGGCGAGCAGTTCGGCGGAGAACGTGTCGACCAGCAACTCGGGCACCTGGTAGACGAACTCGTCATCGCCTTCGGGCAGCGGCAATTCGCGGCGCAATACCTCGAGCACCTTGTCCTGCGCGAACACGAACCCGCCGACAAGTTGTCTGATGAACTCGGCGTCATCGTCCACTCCGGCGAGCCGCGCCAACTCGTCGCCGAACGCCTCGGCCGTCGGAAGCTGGCTCAGCACGTCGATGTCGCGGCCCGCGTAGTCCGTGGCAAAGCCCTGCCCGCCGGCGTTGCCCATTCCCACCGTGGCTTCGTCCATCGCCGCAGTGATCAGGCCCTGATACGAGGCGTACGCGCTGCCCGTCCCGGAATACCAGTTGAGCCGCGTATAGTTCGGCACGACGTGCAGGTAGTTGAGCGGTACGGCGCGAGACTCACCGAGGAGCCAGACGATGACACCCATGTCCTGCTGCGCGGCGACCGCGGTCAGACGGATCGGGATGCACGGCTCGGGCGCCTGATACTTCATGATAAGCGGCTCGATGTCGCCGACGCCCTGGTCCTGCCGCAGCTTGAGCGCGACGAAGTTCTTGCCCTCCGCGACGTACGGCGCGATCAAATCACCGCCCCGATCGGTCAGGTCGTATCCGTTTTCATCGAGCCATATCACGAGGGCTTCGGCATCGTCGCTCGACACGATTTCAACATCGAACGGTCCCACCGCGAGCCTCTCGAGGATGACCACGCCGCCATCGTCGGCCACGTCGGCTTCTCCGGCGGTGGGGCCTACCGAGTCATTATTGAGGGCAAAGTCGAGGTCAACCTCGATCGGGCAGGCATCGCCGGTCGTGATCAAGTTGAACTGAGGCCGCGTCGCCGATTCGAGCGGACCGAATACGAGATCGCTGCCGGTCGACAGTTCGGGAATGCCCGGGACGGGGACGACCCAAGAGAAGTCCTCGGCGTCGCCGACGTACTGGATCAGTATTATGGCGGTGACCACGTCGCCGTCCTGGCGAAAGATGATCTGCTCCCCGGCCTGGTCGATGGGTACCTGCCGGCAGAAGAGCCCACCGCACGGAAAAGCGGTGTCGTTCAAACCGGCGGTGCCCAGTAGCGCCGCAATGGCGGTTCCCACAACGGCGAGTTTGCGTTTCGGCGACATTCGTACCCGTCCTTTCTGTGTGTGCATTGCCAGGGCTGAGCGGCACCGACGACGTCGCGCTCGCGCATCAACCCGATGACGGTGGGGATTGTATCACTACGGGCCGGCACATCCATTGGGTTCGTTGTGGTTGTCGGGGGGCGACTCGAAAAGCTCGGGATCATCCGCCGCCGCGCCACGCCGTGCCCGAGCCGCTCTGGCGTCTTATCGGTATCGGGGGCTACATCGCAAGCGACGCGAACCCCTAAATCGCTGATTGGGAATCAGCCCACTCATGCCGAACGCAACCTTTCCGTCGAATCGCCCTCGGCACCACCCGCGGCCGCGCGACAGCGTTGCCATACATCGCGCAACTGCCGCGCGTCACCGCCCGTGGCG
>JADFHG010000036.1 GCA_022567365.1 Planctomycetota bacterium
ACGATCGGGGTTCGGATAAGGACGACCGGTTTGAATCACTATGCTACCGCAGCTTTACCGTCGCGAGCGCGATCCCGGCGAATACTACGGCCACAAGCCAAAATCGGACGACCGTTTGCGGTTCGCTCAGCCCGCCCAGATGAAAATGATGGTGAATCGGGGCACATCGGAACAGCCGACGCCCACCGGTGTATTTGAAATATCCGATCTGCGCGATCACCGAGAGGGCCTCGATCACGAAGACGCCGCCGACGATCAGCAGCATGAGTTCCTGCCGCGTGACGATGGCGACGTATCCGATCAGCCCGCCCAGCGGTAGCGAGCCGGTGTCGCCCATGAACACCCGCGCGGGGTGACAATTCCACCATAGGAATCCGAGGCACGACCCCAATATGGCCCCACAAAACACCACCAATTCCCCACTCTTTGGAACATAGGGAAAGAGCAACTTGATCGCCATGGCTTCGGTTCCCACAATGTACACCAGAATCGCGAAGACGAGGGCGCAAATCGCCACGCAGCCGGACGCGAGCCCGTCCATTCCGTCCGTCAGGTTGACCGCGTTCGACGTGCCCGTCATCACGAGCACGGTGACGAACATGAACATGCCCGCGCCCATCTGCAATCCGGGTTTGTAAAACGGCACGGCCAACACCTTGTACGCGGGCAAGTGCGGCTCCTCGACGATGTGGCCGATGGTCGCGAAGTTCGCGCCTCCGTGTCGATATATGTAGTAGCCCAGGATGACGGCAAGCCCGATCTGGAACAAGAGCTTCTCATACATCTTCAAACCGTCGCGCGAACCGGTGCCCGGCTTCGCCCGCAGCTTCAAGTAGTCGTCCACGCCTCCGAGTACGCCCAACCATACGAGGCACACCAGACCCATGCGGACGTAAAAGTTGCCGAGATCGGCCAGGAGCAGGACGGCCACGGTGATGGCGCCCAGAATCGCGATACCGCCCATCGTGGGTACGTTGTTTTTCTCGCGGGTGAGCTCGTTGAGCGACGCGTGATTGAACTCCGGTCGATCGCCGAGCTTCCAACGCATGAGCTGGCGAATCAGCCTGGGCAGCACGAGCACGCAAGATAGAAAACAGAACAGTGCCGCGCATGTCCCGCGGAACAGCACGTTCTCATACGCATAGTGCTGCCCCTGCAGTAATTCGCGAACCGCCCAATAGAGCATTCGTATCCATTCCTATCGAGGAGCGACCGGCAAGACACACCGAGTTCTCCGGTGCCTCACGAAGCCGGTGCCGCCGCCACGGACTCGCCGTACCGCGCCGCGAGCGCGTCGGCGACGCGCTCCAGCGCCATAGACCGTGATCCCTTGATCCATACGGTATCCCCTTCGCGAACCTCATCCAGCACCGCGCTCGGGGCATCTCCCGGCTCGCCGCAAACCACGCGACGAATTCCGTCAACGTCCCGCTGCGATCGTGCGGCGTTCGCGAAATCCGGACCGACGGTGATCAACACGTCGATCCCGGTGCCCGCGACGGCCTCGACCGCCTCGCGATGAAACCGGCCGCTCGCCGTACCGAGCTCGCCCATGTCTCCCATGACGAAGACGCGCCGACCATCGTCCACCTTGGCCAACGTTGCCACGGCGGCGATCATGCTCGCGGGGTTGGCGTTATACGAATCGTCAACGATCGTGATCCCGCACAATCGCCGGACTCGGCAACGTCCCTCGAGTGGCTCGAACGACGCCAGACGATCGACGATTTGCCCGGGCGAAACACCAAACGAACGAGCGACCGCATACGCCGCCGCCGCGTTCACCGCATGGTGAAGACCCGGTATCGGGACGACTGCGCGGATCGAACGCGCCGAACGTCGCTTGGCGGCCCCGGCCGCTCCGCGCGCCGCGGTCATTACCCCGCGCGGTGATGCGCCGGCCGTCGCCACGGACCATTCAGCGCTATCGCTCAGCAGGAAGCTCGTCTCATCGAGCGAACCGGATACATCGCTTACTCGAACGTCGGACTCCGAAGCCTGTCCAACGGTAAGCACGCGATTGTCGTCGTGGGCCGACAGGAAGGAACCCATCGCCGGATCGTCGCCATTGACCACGCAAAGCCCCGTCGGGGCCACGTGTTCGAGCAGCGACGTTTTCTCCACGACGACGCCATGCAAATCGTGAAACCGCTCGAGATGCGCCTCCCCGACCGAGGTGATGACACCGACGTCGGGTGCCGCCAACGCTGCGAGCGCCGCGACTTCACCCGGCGCGTTGCTGCCGATCTCCACGACCAAATAGCGGTCGGATTGTTCGGCGGAAAGCAACGTCAACGGGACACCGATTGCGTTGTTAAAACTCCTTGGGGAACACCGACCGCGCATCGACGCGCGTAGCACGTGGTCGATCATCCGCTTGGTCGTGGTCTTGCCGTTGCTCCCCGTCACGGCGACGACCGTGGTTGAAGCCGGCATCACGTCTCGTCGAAACGCCGCGGCCAATCGACCCAATGCGGCGGTCGTGTCATCAACCACCATATACGGTACAGAGCGACGCGCGGCTGCCTCACAATCGTAGCGTTGATCGACCAGCACGCCGACTGCTCCGCGTTGGACCGCCTGCGCGACAAACGCGTGACCGTCGAATCGCGGACCGCGGATGGGCACGAAAAGATCGCCACGATTCAGCGTGCGCGAATCGGTCGAAACACCGGTAATGGTCGCACCGGCCGCGCCGTTGGGCGAATCGGCGCCCACCGCAGTCGCGACGATTTCGAGCGACACGGCGATCATGCGACCTCCTCCGAGCGCACTGCGTCGCGCACGTCGCAAGTCGTCGTTTCGCGCCGAACCAAGCACGATCGGACCACCTCGACGTCGTCGAAGGCATGCGTCTCGCCGCCGATGAGTTGATACCTCTCGTGCCCCTTTCCGGCGATCAGGACGACGTCGCCGCGGTCAGCGCCACGAATCGCGGCCTCGATCGCATTGCGGCGATCCGCGTCTACCAATACCCGCGCGTCTCCGTTTCTCCGAAGACCGGCGACGATGTCCTTGATGATCGCGTCGGGATCCTCGGTGCGCGGATTGTCGCTCGTCACGTGGACGACATCGCACCACCGCTCCGCAACCGCCGCCATTCGAGGCCGTTTTGTTCGATCGCGGTCGCCGCCGCACCCGAACACGCAAATCAAACGCCCGTCGGTTAGCGATCGAAGCGCGCGCAGTACGTTGTCGAGGGCGTCGTCCGTGTGTGCGTAATCCACGAAGACCGAAAACGGTTGGTCGCCGACCCCGACGCGCTGCAGCCTGCCCGGCACTTCGGACAGGCCTTCGAGCCCCGCGCGAATCGCGTCGATGTCGATGCCGATCGAATCGGCGCACGCGGCGGCGGCAATCGCATTGTAGACATTGTGCCGACCGACCACCGCCAGACGAATCTCCACAGTAGCCGAGCCACAACGCATGGCGATGCCCGTCGCGTCGCGACCCGAATACTCGATCTTGGCCGACACCTCGGCGTCACCCGCGTCGAGGGCGTACGTGACCACGCGGGCAGGCTCGGCCGCGCGCATCAGATCGCGGCTGCGCGGATCGTCGAGATTGATCAGCGCCACCGCGAGGTCGTCCAGCGCGTCGAACAGTCTACGTTTCGCGGAGAAATAAGCCTCCTTTGTCCTGTGATAGTCCAAGTGGTCGCCGGAGAAATTCGTGAACACGCCCGCGTCGAACCGCAGCCCGGCGCAGCGCCGCTGATCGAGCGCATGCGACGAGACTTCGAGCACGGCGTGCGTCGCACCCGCGTCCCGCGCCTCCGCAATATGGGCACACAACGCGATCGGTCCCGGCGTGGTCAGCGGCGCATCGACGCGACGGGAAACGAGATCGTACTCGATCGTGCCGAGCAGCGCCGTCGGTTCACCGGCCGCCCGAAGAATACCGCGGAGCATCCACGCCGTCGTCGTCTTTCCGTTGGTCCCGGTGATTCCAATGAGCCTCGGAAGCGTGGCCCCCTCACCGAGCAATCCGTGGTACGCCGCCGCCAGCTTCGCCAACGCCTCCCGTGTATTCGCGACGCGCACGATGGTTACGTGGTCGGGAACTCGGCACTGCTTTTCGATGACGACACACGCAGCGCCAGCGCGCACGGCATTGCCGACAAACCGGTGTCCATCGAATCCGCCGCCGCAGACGGCGACAAAGCAAGCCCCCTCGCGCACCATTCGCGAATCGTCGGCAATCGACGTCACCACGTGGTCAGACGCAAGGGGACCGTCAAGCGATCGCAGCCCGGCAAGACTAAGAAGCTGCGAGAGCTTTGGCGCGGGCACGGCGACTGGTTTGGGCGTCATCATATCAGGTGCTGAATCTTAACGGCGCGCCATGGGAAGTCACGAACACCGGCGATGATTCGGCGCGGGTGCTGAATCAAGACCACCGCGTCAACGCCAATGCGATGAGTGTGATTTGCAAACACTTGCCGACTCTTCATCTTCGTTTTCGCGGCATGTGATTTATCGCGATCGAAACCCATCGGATCGGAGCGAACGCGCGCGCTGAAGGACACTGCTGCTGCCGGTGAGGATTCTGCGCCGCTATTTCACAGCATACACATCCGTTCATTTCACAGCGCTAACTGGAACCGCCGTGGGTGAGCAGCAGGTTCGCGCATCGGTCCGATTCCCTCCCATCATTCGGCGCCGGAACACCAGACGGTCGAATCCAAAGCAGCGCATCCCGGCGACGTCATAATCCGGGCCGCGACCGATATGCCGCGGTCATCGCCACAGTGCCGTCCGGCGGGACGCCCAGATAGGCGAGCGTCTCGCGGAGGATCTCTCGGACCGCCGGACCCGACACTTGGCCGCCGTAATATCCGATCGACGGATTGGGGCGACGAATCATCACGACGGCGACGACCTGCGGATCTCGCGCGGGCGCCGCCCCCATGAACAGCGACAGATACGCGCCCGGCTCATACCCCTTGCGATCGGCGAAGGGCAGTTTCGCCGTGCCGGTCTTTCCCATCACTTGATAGTCATCCAGAGCGGCCCGCCAACCGCTTCCGTTGGCCACGACGGACACGAGAAGCTCAGTCGCCATATACCGGGCGACGTCGCTCGGAATGACCCTTCGCGGAGGCGGACGAGAGTTCCGTTGTTCGAGGACCGTGCCATCACTTGTCAGAAGGCGCTTGACGAGCCGCGGTGCGACGTACACGCCGTCATTGACGATCGCAGAGAATGCGGCCGCCAACTGGATCGGGGTCACCGCGACTTCGTATCCCATGGCGATCGACGCCGCCGACATGCTTGTCCACCGGCGCAGCGGATAGACGATGCCCGACGCTTCGCCCGGACACTCAATCCCAAGCCTCTCGCCGAAGCCAAACCTCCGCATGATATCATACAACGCCGCATCGCCCATGCGCTCCGCGATGATCCCCATGCCGATGTTGCTGCTCTTGGTGATGATCCCCTTGATGTCCATGAGCCCGTGCGGCGATACGTCTTTCACGAGACGTCGTCCGAAATACCGCCGACCCATACCGCAGTCGATCAACTCGGTTGTCGAGAGCACTCCGTCGGCAAGCGCGCCGCTCGCGAGGAACGGCTTGAACGTGCTGCCGGGTTCGGTGGGATCGGTCACCACCCGATTGCGACGCTGTTGCGGCGTCGATTCGCCGAAGCGATTGGGGTCGTACGTCGGCCAGGAGACCATGGCCAATACCTCGCCGGTCTTGGGCGACATCACGACGGCCACACCGCTTTCGGCCTCGAATTGCGCTACGGCGTTTTCGACCGCCCGTTCGGCAGCTGCCTGGATTTCCGCATCGATCGTCAGCACTATGTGCCCACCGTCCACCGGTCGTACGGCCCCGCCCTCGACCCCGTGCAGCGCCCGCCGCGCTGCGTCGCGAATCGTTCGCCGACGTCCGTCTCGCCCGGAGAGGTGTTCGTTGTGCCAGGATTCGATGCCCTCGAGGCCGACACCGTCCCTACCGACGAAACCCAACACGTGCGCCATGGACGCACCAAGCGGATAAGTCCGCGCGGAACGCATCGTCAGCCCGACGGCTGGGTTTCGCATCTCGCGAACCGCCTTCGCCGTCACCTCGTCCACGCCGCGCGCAACGACATGGAATCGTCTCCCCGCTCGGGCACGGATTCCGTCGGCGAGCTTGCCGGGGTCGAGGTTGAGCCGCGCGCCGAGATCCTGCGCAAGGGCGTCGACGTCGCCCACAAGCAACGGGTCGACAAAGACATCGGGAACCAATCGGCTCCCCGCGACCATTCGCCCCCTTGCATCGAAGATCAGACCGCGACGGTGCGGAATGATCGTGCTCCCGGACTGCTGGCGATCGGCAATACCGGTGAGTTTTTCATGAAGGGTCCAGTTGATATGCACGATTCGACCGGCGAGGGCGACGAGGAGCAGCGCGATGCCCACCAGAACGACCGTGCCATTGCGCCGCTGCGTGACATCGACCCGTGTATTCATGGCGGTTCTCCGATTGGACGAAGGGCGATTTCACCGTTTCGTAGCGTCCGCCCCCTGCGGCGGACGAACCGCTCGAAGGCGCTGGCTCTCTCCATCCCGCTGCAAGCGAAATGAAACTGCTCCAATGCTCAATTCCACTTCGCGTCGTGGGTGCCATCCGCACGCGGTGGCTTGCCCGTGTTCTACGGCACGAGTGCCAAGCGGCTGAGCGGTGTCCGTGGACTCGCTGGTCGCGGTGGATCGAGTGCGACCCCGAAGATGGCCATACGCCCCCGTGTTTGCGCCGGTGTGCGAAGCCTCGCGACCTGAGCCTGCAAGGCCCATCGCTCACCACGCAGGTGGACCCATTCGGATTCCAACGCAAGTGTGGCCTTGGCCAGCCTCGTCTGCTCGGCGCGCAAGAAGACAAGCCCCACGGCGATCAGCATGAGCGTCGCGGCCAATCCTATTGTTCGTGTTAGGCGCATTGATGCCCCGTCATCGCGGATCGCCCGCGGGGAGAGGATTCCGCCAAGCGATGAGTCCATGATTGGCCACGCCACCACACGTCATTTTGCCGCCCCCATCGTTGCAACGTCAGGATTACGCAAGCCATTCCCACCCCCTACCGCCGTATGGTGCCCGCGATCGTAGCAGTCCGTTGAAAAACCAGACGGCGGCATCGTTGACCCACGTTCTTGGGTGTTTTGCGGCCGCCACGGGGGCGTTCGCTACTTTTTCAACAGGCCGCCGAGATCGAACGTCGATCAGTCCGGAAGACGGATTCGGACCCCGGCGCGTATGCGATCCGGATCGGGAAACTTGTCTTTGTTCAGTTCGTGGATTTCGCGCCACCGCGATTCATCACCGAGTTGCGTTCGCGCAATGCTGATGTAGCGGTCTTTCTTCTTGACTTCGTACCACCGCGTCGATTGCGCCCGCTCCGAGTCGCCGCGCGGTTCTTGCGGCCCCCCGGACCGAACGGAGCCGTCGTTCGGCATGGATGCAGAGGCGACGGGAGGATGCCCCGACAACACGATCCCCGTCGCCGAACCCGCGGCGGTTTCGCCGACATCCACGGCGCCCGGCAGCACCAGCCGCGACCCGATCCGAATCGAGTCGCGATTCGGGAGGGATTGGCGATTCGCATCGAAGATCGCGTCGATGACCCGTCGCGACTTCGTACCATAGTGCTGATGGGCGATGCTCGAGAGCGTATCGCCCGAAACGACGGTGTACGTCACGACCGGGCCGTCGTCGTGAGGCGAATTGACTCGCGCGGAAGATTCGGGCCGCCACGCCGCACCCGGGCGAATGTGAATCGTCGTTTGCTGATTGCGATCCGGTGACGCAGCCGCGCCATTGGAATCCGCGGGTCCACCGGCTGGACCGTATTCGACTTCGTCATGATCGACGTGCGAGGACAAGGGCACGCGCCGTTCGCTTCGCCCCGGCCCTACGTCAACCAATTCGTTGATCCGGTCTCGACCCCTGGCTACAACGGGGTCGAGCGTCTCGGTCGGGTCGCTCCATTCGTGGACGGGGGTATTGAAGTTGGCCGCTACCGGGCGATCGACATCGGATTCGCTCGGCTTCGCGGACGCGGATGGCTCGGTCGGCGCGGCGTCCGGGTAGCGTCTAGGCGCTGCGCTGCGTCTGGGCGCGATGGTGTCCCGCGCCGCGGGAGTGTGGCGTCCTTCTCGCCAACCGTATGGAGGACTTCCGCCGGTCGCGTTTGGACGCCCGCGATTCGTCAGAATAATGGCAAAGCAAACGATGAAACCGAGGCCGGCGATCAATCCTATCTTCGTTTCACGAGCCATACGCCTATGCCTCCGCAGGATTCCGCTTGATGGTGATACTTCGTGCGCGGCACCCAACGGATCGTCACCGTTCGACCGCCTATCCGGCCTGCTCCTTCAATCGCGTTGCGACGCGTAGTTTCGCGCTCCGCGATCGTGGGTTCGCTTGCCTTTCCGCTTCCTCCGCCGTCACCGGACGCTTGGTGACGATGCGATAGATCCCGTCGGAAGACCTTGCTCGGAAGTTCAGTTTCACAGCCTTGTCCTCGACGCTGTGAAACGCGACGATCCCAATCCGTCCATCGGGCGCGAGCAATCGCGGCGCTGCGTCCAACAGAGCACCCAAGCAGCGTGTCTCTTCGTTGACCGCCATCCGCAGCGCTTGAAACGTCTTCGTGGCCGGGTGAATTCGGCTTCTGCGCGAGACCGGATTGACCCTGAGCGCGTTCGCGATGACCTCGACCAATGCCGACGTCGTCGTGATTCGTTTTTGGCGCCGAACCTCACAGATACGCCGGGCGATCCGCCGACTCGCGCGCTCCTGCGAGTTGTGGTAGATCAGGTCGCCCAGTTCCCGCTCGCCCAGTCGATTCACCAGATCGGCCGCCGTAACCTCGAGGCGCGGGTCCATACGCATGTCCAACGGTCCATCCCGCTGGAACGAGAACCCGCGCTCGGCGTCGTCCAATTGTGTCGAACTCATACCGAGGTCGGCGAAAATCACGTCGACCGATCGGATCCCGAGACGCGACAATACGGTCTCGAGTTCGGCGAAGTTGGCATGTACCAACTCGATACGAATCGGCGACTGAGAGGATCCGTCCTCAACAGCCGCCGCACGAATCAGCCGACGACGACCGATGGCCAAATTGGCCGGGTCGGCGTCGAGCCCCACCAGCGTGCCTTCCCTGGCAAGCGCCTCAAAGAACAACATTGCATGCCCGGCAAGCCCGACCGTGGCGTCAACCACCGTCTCCCCGGGCTTGACCTCGAGCAACCGACGTACCTGCTCGGACAAAACAGGGATATGCCCCGCCGTATCGCTTTCCACGGGCCTACCGCCTACACGACCAACGACGGGGGAGCGTCACGCATCCGTGGTGACACCCAACTCCCCGGTACGGGCATGCACAAAAACCGCACGTTCAACCAGCAAATCCTTCGAAACGACCACATGAGCGAACGTCTCGCCGAGCGTACGCAAGCGTCGCACCCCGGCCGCGAGTTCCGACGCGTCGCGAGCGGAAACGCCCGTGAAGCCCTCGGATTCGCCGCCCGGCTGAAGATGGCGTTGCATCCGCCACACGAGACGTTCATGGCCGTCAACCATTTGGATCCGCTGCTCGTCGCATTCCGCGCGTCGCGACGTGGTGAGTCCGTTCACTTCGTTTACCGCGACGTCGTTGGTCACGCACTATTTCCAAAACTCGGGCGTTTCGATTCCCAATGTCCAGGCAGGGTTACGGTATTCGGTGCCGACGCGCCATCGGCACCGTTTCCACCTGGACGCCCACATGCCGCGGTCCGCAGAAAACGAACCCGCGACAGTCGACGCCGACTCACCGCGTGGACGGCAAGAGCCCTCCACAGGTCAGGTCGTTCCACTCGCTACGACCAACCAGCTTTCGCCCAACTGTTAACCAGCGGGCCGACCCGAAGGCCCGGGAGCATCCGTGCTCCCTTTCGCGGGTCTTGCCCGCGTGAAGACCGGCCAATTCGGCCAGTCATCGCCATCCATGTCGATTCCGCGAACACGGGAGAGAACTTCCGGATCCCACACCTCGATCCGACGCCTCTGCCCGACCAAACAGACATCACCGGAGAGCCTCGCCTTCTTGGTGAGATGCTCGGGCAGGACGATGCGGCCCTGCTTGTCCATCTCCACCCGACGGGCCAGCGAATAGAATTGAAGCTCGAACTTGCGAGACTCGTCGCCCGGCATGAACTCCGTTTCCATCCGGTCGGTGAGCGCCTCGAATTCGCGTTCCGTGAACATCGCCAGCGTCCGCGGGTATTCGCCGAGGGTGACGTACAACCCCCGCCCATCAAGCTCCGGATCGATCGCCGATCGAAAACTGTTCGGCACTTGGATGCGATTCTTCGAGTCAATGGACCGAGGGTATTCACCGGTGAAAATGCTCATTCAATGGGTCACACAGGAATAATACAACCACTCAGTGGTATCTATCGACACAAATAACCACCGGGACGTACCACGTCAACAACAAAGTTCAAAAAAAAACGTGCACGGGAGGAGTAGCTCCAAAGGCCCGGTTGGAAACCGACATGTAGTGGTGCCGCGCGAGACCTACACCATTCTCGATTCGCGGCGAAACCGGCTACCGTAGCAGTGCGCAATTCGTGCGCGTTGTCTTGGGCACGCGCGGCCTCGCCTCCCGTTGTCCGTGTTGGGCGATGGCTCGGATAGACATTGACTTGGGCTGGGCATTGCGTCGGATCGGCGTAGTTTGGCCCGCCCGCAATCTTGGATCGGCGTCGGCGTGGCCGGTCCGGCTGCCATCTGCGCCATGGCCGAACGCAACCCCGCGGACGCCCGCCGTGGCCGGAGGTCAGTTCTCGAATTCGAGCGATGTGGTTGCCGGCGCCAAGAATGTCGGAACGCGCCGTCGGGTGCCGTGGGCAAACTCGTTTGCCCGTGCGCGTCGGGTTGCGTGAGACATGTGAAGGTTACTGCCTGCCCATGACACCCGTCACCCGAAGTATCACGAAGCTCTAGAGCAGAGTTCCTTACTGTGTAGCGGCCGCCCCCCGTAGCGGCCGTAGAACCAACGAGGCTTTTCGATCCTTCGCACGCTACACGATAGCAGACGACGCTCTTGGTGCCGCTGATACTTCGCAATAGACGGCGAGATAGGCTTTGATCATCGAATCGACATGCCAGTCCCGCGAGACGGACGCAGACGCCGCCGCGCCGAGACGCGCGGCCAGACCGCGATCGGAAAGGAGCAGTTGCAATCCCTCGGCGAGCGCGGAAGTGTCACCATATGGCACGACAAGGCCCGTCTCCATGTGTGCGATGAGATCGCGGCAGCCGGGCACGTTGGTGGTGATGATCGGGCACCGTGCGGCCATTGCCTCGAGCAGTGCATTGGGCAGCCCCTCCGTCATCGAGGGAAACGCAAAGATGTCGGCCGAGCGAAGAAGCGACGGCACGTCATTGCGCGATCCAAGCAGGTGAACCCGGTGCGTTTGCCCGAGTGCCTCGACCCGTCGCGAGAGCTGCTCGTGCAGCGGCCCGTTACCGGCAAGGAGGAGATGTACGTCGTCCGCATTGCGAAGGCGCGCGAACGCGTCGATCAGGATGTCCAGCCCTTTGACCGGGTCGAGGCGGCCCACCCATAGCACGATCCGTGCGTTTTCGGCGAGTCCGAGTGCGCCTCGTGCGATCGGGTCGGCGACGCGCACGCCAGTTGGATCAATGCCGCCGCGCACGAGCCGCAGACGATCGCGAGGAATCCGCGCGTGGGTCGCCAGGTGTTCGATCACCGACGGGGAATTGCCGATCGTGAGACGACACCCTGCGTGGGTGAACCGGTCGACAAGTAGGTGCCATTTGCGCTCGACTTCGACGGTCTGGACCTCGCAAACAATTCGACTCGAATCGAAACCGGCGGACCGCGCCGCCCATCGCGCGGCGACATTGGCATGAAACAGCAGCGAATGCACGATCTCCGGACGCCGATCGGCGATGATCCTCGCCAAGCGACGCACCACACGCACATCCCAACCGCAGCAGCCGTCGCAACTCGCAACTTCGACCCCATGTTCCTTCAGCAAGCGTCCGACCGGTCCCGCCGGTGAAAGCGAGACGACCGAAACGCGCTTGCCGCGATCGCGCATCGCACGGGCCAAACGCTCCAGGTGCAGCGGCACGCCGCCAAGCTCGAGGTCGGTGATGACGTAGAGAATGTCGGTGGCAAAGCGCGGCATTGCGGGAGTCACGACGCGGCCAGTCGGTGATGCGCCGGGCGCGGCGCGGCGGCGCATTTTGCGCGGGGGCCGTCGATCATCGCGCGCATACAACTCGCGGTAAGTGATCTCGCGATCGCCCCTTCGATCGCACAGACGTCGGCCACCTCCTGCCAAATCGCCCTGCGAGCTACTCGGATATGGCCGGTGTCGAGGACGAGCAAGCCCCAACGGCGAGGAACCTCCGCGATTCGCACGAGTCTGGGCGGCGTTAGCAAGTAGTGCAGATTGG
>JADFHG010000530.1 GCA_022567365.1 Planctomycetota bacterium
GAAAAACTGCGAGTAGCGTCCGCCCCCCGCGGCGGACGTGGCGTTCGAGACCGCTATCGCCGTCCTACGGCCGCCACGGGGGGCGGCCGCTACTTTCTCGTCGGAGCGCGACTTTTTCAACAGGCTGATAGGGCGTAAGTCGCGGTCGGCAGCCTGTTGTGGAACCAGGTGGCGGTGTATTTGGCACGCCCATCTGGCGCTCAACGTCCGCCGCGGGGGGCGGACGCTACGAAGGATTGCAACGGGTGGGCGCTACCGAAGACGTCCGCCGCGGGGGGCGGACGCTACGAAGGTCGGCCGCCATGGGGGCAGACGCTTGTTCAGCAGTCTGCTAATCCCTAAATGCTGACTGGAAACCGCCGAAGTCTTCGAGATCAACATCGTTGTCGTTGTCAAAGTCGAACGGCTCGCATTTCGCCGGCAGCCCTTGTGCGGGTCCTAAAACGCACGAAACGAAACAGGCGTAGTCGTCCAAATCCACGTCCCCGTCGTCATCGCAGTCACCCTGTACATCGGGTTTGGGCGTCGGGAACAGCACGATTCCCTTGGTGATGTGGTCGATCGTGGTCAAGAACGTGACCACACCGTTCGTCGTAATGCGGTAGAGCGGTGGACCGGAGTGGTAGAACGCGCCTTTGCCGTCATAGGTAAGTGTTCGAGTCAAGTTGAAGTCGTCACCGGATAGCGGAATCGACGTAACTGCGAGCGTGTCCAGATCAATCGACTCGAAGATCTCGTGGGTATTGGGGATACCGTTACCAGACGTATGGTAGAGCATCCCGTCGTCGGGGTTGTAGCCGAGCGCCTCGCCCTCCGTGCCGTTGCCGAGCGCGAGCAGAAAGGTCTTCGAACCATTGTCGGTATTGATGGTGTACAGCGTGGACTCGATCGCGGCGCCGTTTCCGGTGAGACCGTACAGCGTACCGTCGTCGTCGAACACGATGGCGGCGAATTTGTCGCCCGTATTTCCGACATCGGTACACATGCCGGTGTCGGGATCGATCTTGACGAGTTCGTGTCCGAACTGGCCATTGAGTTTCAGCACCGCCCAAAGCTCGCCCGTTTGCGGATGAACGGTCAAACCGGTTGTCTTGCTGATCGTTTCACCGGAAAGCGTCATGACGACCTGGCTGACCGTCGTGCCGGTCGCGAGATCGATCTCGCGGAGCAAGTCGTCGAGCGGCGAGACGGACCAGGCATCCTGGGCCTGCACCGAAGCGGCGAACACCGTGGGAAACACCACCAATAACCGAATGACCCGATAATACATCTTCCCCTTCCCCTGTTGCACGTGATTCTCCTACATTTTCCGATGTTCGCGATCCGATGCGCACTCGGTCCGGTTCTCGGCATGAGCGGACGCTGTATTTCGTCAACAAGCATTCTATCGAATTGCCGCCGTGATTCAAGGACGGGGCGCGCTTGGGTCGCAGTTCGAACCGGCGGTATGTTGCGACCTGGCGCGTCCAGTGTTGCAGTGTACGTAGGCAGATGAGATTGGGGGATATGACCGACCGGTCATTCGCGACAAGTGCGATTTCGGCGCGCGGGGTCTCAACCGGATCCATTGGAATCCTCGGATTCCTCGTCGAGCAATTCGAAGAACTTGCCCGTGGCGGCGCAGAGCTCGGCCACGTTTGCGCCGTCGAGAAATATGAGACGAGATATCTCCTCCTCCTGATCGAACAGGGTTTCGCGCCGCTTGAGGAGGTCGTCGATGTTGAGCGTACCCGCGCGATAGCTTTCAATGCCGGTCTCGTAGTCCTTCACGTATCGCGGGAGATTGTCGATGAGTTCCAGGCGACTCGTGCCGAGCGTTTCGATGCGGATGAGCGGCTCGAGCGTATCCACGAAAATATCGTTCTCGCGCGCGGCGATGGCCTGGGAGAAACGGGCGATGCTCGCCTGGGCCTGGCGGATGAGGCTGTTGGTCACGCGCGTATCGACGACACTGACGTCGAGCCCGACGGAAACCGACCAATCCGAAATCCCGTCGCGCTCCCCGCGCCCTTCCAGGTTGGACGCCCCCGATAGGATCATTGCGAGATCCCAGCGTCCCCGTTGGGCAAGGTCGAGCTGGACCTCGGCGTTGCGCTGCGAGTTGCGCAGCGTGGAAATCTCCGGGTCGGTTTCGATACTGATGCGAAGTAGCTCTTCGTGATCCGCGTTCTCGAACGGGTTGAAGTGTTCGTCGACGAGTTCGACGTCGACGTGAAACGCAAGCCCGCAATTCGCCTTGAGACGGGCCAGGTCGACGTCGAAGCGACCGCCCACGTTGCGACGTTCGGCGGTTATACGGGCGATGTCGGCGCCGATGCGGCTCCGGTCGTTCGTGGTGTCCCTCCCGTCCACTCCGTCCAGCATTGTCAGCAGCCCTTCGAGGTCCTCGAGCCAATGTTCGTAGTAACCCATGCGGCGCCGAAGATCGACGACTTCGTAGAACCCGAACATGGCGCGCCGCAGCTGCCGACGGACCTGCTGTATGTAGTCGAGTTGGGCATCGTCGAGTTCGTTGCGGCGGAAGATGTCCTCGCTGGTGCGTTCGAGTTTTTCGCGCGAGACGGCGAAGGGATAGCGCAAGTCGGCGGAGACAAAGGGACGGTTTCCGATCGCGCCGTCGTCGGAATCCGTACGATAGCCCGCGGCCACGTTCAACTCGGTCTGGTCGAA
>JADFHG010000037.1 GCA_022567365.1 Planctomycetota bacterium
GTCGCGAGATTCGACGGTCGGTGCGGTGCGCACGGTGCATCCCAATCATAGGCGTCCGTATCTGTCGAGGAAAGTGCAATCCGGGCTTGTCCGAAATCGGTTCACCCAATACGGCCCGCCCGGGGGGCACCGAGGATCCCGACACGGGGAGGCTTGGTCGATTCGCCCGCCCCTGACCGGGACAGTAACGCCCGGGTCGCGTCCCGCTTCGACCACCTGAACCCAACGCGTACCCGGGTTGTCGCACGGCAAACACAGTCCCGACAAACCACAATATGAAGAGATAACGTATTCAATCGGGGAGCGGGGGCGTGGAATCGGTGTCGGCGGACAGTTCCCGCATTGGTCGAATTCGAAGGCCTCCATGTGCGGCGGGCGCGAACGCGGTAAAGCGGGACTTACGTCTGTCGCGACGCGTCGCGGGGCCACGGTACGCGATCTTCCCCCTTCGCCCCGCGAGATCCCGGTGATACCGCCAATGCGGACGCGGATACGCCGAAACCGTGGCGGAAACGGCGTGCGCGGACCGAGAGATTCGGCTCACGACCGGCGCGGTTCCTGATTGGTTCATCCTGTCTGGGGGCATATCCGCGTCTGGCCATCAAGATCGGGAGCGGGAATGGACGAAGGAAGGGTGGCGGAATGCGCCGTTGACTGAAGTCACCGTGGCGGTTTCGGAAGAAACGCCGGTTGAACAGACGGCGCCGGATGCGGTGTCAGTGATTCGATCGCACCGATCGATCGTCTGCGTCGCGCCGTGCCCCGTGCGCGACCGAACAAGCGAGGAGATAAACCGCATTGGCTAAGACGGCTGGAGACAACCCGATAGGCGAAGGGACGCGCGTCGTGGGGCGCGACGTCATCCACCGGTGGGAGGGCAACCCGATCCTTGCGCTCGAGGACATTCCGTTTCCCTGCAACACCGTCTTCAACGCCGGAGCGACGATGCACAATGGTCAATACTTGCTGCTGATTCGAGTCGAAGACCAGCGCGGCAAGTCGATCTTCGCACTCGCCCGGAGCGAGGACGGATATCGCTTCGTGGTCGACCCCGAGCCGGTCATGACCCCGTCGAACGAAGAGCCCTTCGCCACCTACGAGTTTTGCGGGATCGAGGATCCGCGAATCACGTTCATGGACGACACGTACTACATCATGTACACCGCCTACAGCCACTACGGACCGATGCTCGCGCTCGCGAAGACGGACGATTTTGTCCGTTTCGAGCGGATTGCGCTGATCTCCCAGCCGGTCAACAAGGACGGCGCCCTATTCCCGAGAAAGATCAACGGACAATACTGCCGATTCGACAGGCCCAACGTGGGAAGCTCAGGGAACATCTGGATCTCATACTCCAGCGATCTGATTCACTGGGGTCAGTCCGAGATCGTGATGACGACCCGGCCGGATCACTGGGATTGTGTACGCATCGGCGCCTCCGCGCCCCCGATCGAAACGGATCAAGGCTGGCTCGAAATCTACCATGGCGTGAAAGAGACCGCAGCGGGTCCGATCTATCGCCTTGGGGTGGTCATGCTGGACCTGGACGACCCGGCCAAGGTCATCGGTCGAGCGGCCATCCCCATCCTCACGCCGCGCGAGTATTACGAGCGTGTGGGAGATATCGGCAACGTCGTCTTTTCGTGCGGCGCGATCCTTGACAAAAGTAGTGGGGAGGTGAGAATCTACTATGGTGCAGCCGATACGTGCATCTGCATCGGCACGGCAAAACTCGAAGCGCTGATCACCCGATGCTTCGAACAGGAGAACACACCATGATGACCGCACACGACACCGCCGACCGCCGCCACGCCACACGCGACACGGAGACGCACCGTCGCATTGGTTGGGTACGGGTCGGCGAGGACACCACGCACTCGGGCTGGGTGAAGGACATGGCCGCCGACGGTATGGCCTTTATTACGCCGATTCGCGACCAACCCCGCATCGGCGACGTGCTGGACGTCACGGTCGACTCGTACGGTCAGAGGCCCGAGTGCCATCGCGTGCACGTCAAGCGTGTCTCGTCGTTTGACGGCTTCTTCACGCTTGTCGCTTGCGAATTCGATCGCGAGTCCGCCTCGTCACTGTTCGGCGCGGTCAACCACGGCTGACCGGCGACACGCGGCGGCATCACTGTCGGGCGCCGAATAGTCGCCAGCCCCTCCCGATCGCATAGTCCGAGTCGTCCTCCCGATCGCACATGGGTCGCCCAATCCGACATGCCGCTTCTAACAGCCTGTAGAAAAACTCGGTGTAGCGTCCGCCCCCCGTGGCGGACGTGGCTTTCGAGTTGGCTATCGCCGTCCTACGGCCGCCACGGGGGGCAGCCGCTACTTGCCCCGGCGATAAGCACTTCTTCAACGGGCTGCTAACGCCCGGCGACCAACTGTGTCTACCTCTCACGCGGGGGTCGCGACCCCGCAATAGCAGAGGAATGGCGCCACGTGGGGGTGAGAGCGGTCCGGTAGCTGGATCAACCTGTTGGTTTGGTTACCGGACCCGACTCCCGTACGATGGCGCGACCTCGCTACCCGGCCAGCCACCGCCCATCGGCTTGCCGGTCCAAGCGGACGACCGAACCGGCGTCGATCAGGAGACTGTCTCGTGTTCCATGCGATAACGCTCATCGGCTTGATTCTTCCAGGACCGCTCCAGGCGCACGAAGTGGTGATCATGCGGTTTGAAGTGACGACCGTTCAGACGCAGCACACCCGCGGGCCTTCTCCCAAACGACACGTCATGCGAATCGAAACGACCGCACGATCTCGCACCGTGCGACCGGTCAAGCGACCTTCGGACGTCAAGCACGTCGTCGCCACGGGCATCGGTCGGCCGCCGCCCAATATCCGCGGCGGTCGGGCGCGGCTGATGGCGAAACGCGCCGCGGAGGTCGTCGCCGTGCGCAATCTCGCCCGAAAGCTCGGGCTTGGTCCGCGGGCAACGGTTCGCGGTTTCCGCTATCTTCCCGCGAAGTATCTTCCGGACGGCCGCGTCGAGGTCACGGTCGTGCTCAATCGCTCGCGATAAGCAGCACCTCTCGTGCATTCCTGTTCGTCGATAGGGCGTACTGATACGTATCGCCCTCGATTCGCCGAACGTCGCGTTTCACGTCTCGCAGCATGGCCACGAGTTCGTCCACCGCCGGGATCCCGTCGCTCCGATACGAAACCACGATGATGCTGTCGCTAAACTTTGCAAACAAGCTCCGAAACGCTTCGCGACACGCATCCGGATCGCTCCAAGGATCGGTCGTACGGACGAGGCGCCGGTGTTTCGATCCGCGGTCGATCATTTCCGGCCAAGCATCGTATCGAAGCATGCCCTCCAGGAAATGGTAGAAATCGCGGTAGTCGACACCGACTCCGTTGCGGTTGATGTACGGTGTGTCGATGTAGACGAGGTCGTACGACCCCGGGACGGCGAGTGCGTCGCTGCAAATCGCGCGGCAACTTTGTCCGTTGTCAAAGCAGGCGGTCGCGGCGGCCGCGGCGAAGCGTCTTACATGATCGGGAAAGCTCCTGTCCCAACTCGCCTTGTTGCCGAAGCCTCTGCTCACGTCGGCCATGCGCATGTATAGATTTCGCCGATGGAAAAGATTGTACGGGCGTTTTGCGATCGCGGCTTGCAACACGGCGAACCACGCCAAGGCGCGCTTGAATCGACACTCGATCAGTTGGATGTTACCCACGGCAACGTCCAACCACTGGTTCTCTTCGCGTGTAAAATAGATGCCGTCGAATGTCCGCTCGATCACGTCGCCATAGGTGACACCCGCTTGGCGCCGTCCGATCGACTCGATCTCGACTTCGCTCAGGGCAACGGACGTGTTCTCGATCAGTGCCGTCCCGATCTGATGGTTGAACGCGAGTGCATCGTTGTACACGACGTGCTTGTCGGCACCCTTGAACGCGTAGGCTACCGCGCCGGTCCCGCCGAACGCATCAAGGACGGTCGTGAACGGGAGCTCGAGTGCGTGGGAGACGATCGAAGCGGCGAGCTTGCGCTTGCTGCCCTGATACCGCGTGTTCGGGAATCGTTGCGGCGCACGCAGCCAGTCGGCAAAGACGTCTTGATCGACCGTCGCGGCCCGCACCCCACTCGCCGGTCTGATATTCTTCAGGACCATTGTGGTTTCGCGCAGGACGTCAGGCCGAAGTTGTTGCCTTATCGATGGAGTCCGATTCGCTGCCGTCGCGCAGCGGTTCACTTTCCGCGACGTCGGCCGAAACACCGCTTCGAACCAGCGCGGCACGGACAAGCCCGACGAACATCGGCTGGGGCGTCAATGGACGACTGGTGAGTTCGGGATGGGCTTGGGTCGCGATGAAAAACGGGTGGACCTCGCGGGGCAACTCGAGCACCTGCATGATCGGATGATCCGGACTGCGACCCGAGAACACGAGTCCGGCGGCCGTCAGTTCGTCGATGAAGCGAGGATCGACCTCGTAACGATGGCGAAATCGAAGTCGGATCATCTCCCTATCGCCAAACATGCGCGACACCTCGCTGCCGGGCGTCAGCGCGACGTCGAATCCGCCGAGTCGCATGTTTCCGCCGAGCCCTTCGATTTTTTTCTGCTCGGGTAGAATGTCGATGACCGGATGGGGACAGTCCGGCTCGATCTCCGTACTATTCGCGTGCGACATTCCACAGACGTTGCGGGCGTATTCGATCACGGCGATCTGCATACCGTAACAGATGCCCAGATACGGAAGGGCGTTTTCCCGAGCGTATTTGATACACGCGATCTTGCCGTCGACCCCGCGAATCCCGAAGCCCCCCGGTACGATGACGCCGTGCACATTCTCGAGGCGTTCGGCGACGTTGGCGTCCGTCAAGTCGGAACTGTCGATCCATTCGAGCTGCACCTTCGCGTCGACGTGCGTACCGGCGTGTTCGAGGGCCTGGATGATGCTCGCGTAGCTGTCGCGGACCGAGGTGTACTTGCCGATGATCCCCAGTGTGACCGGATGGGCCGCGCCCCGGAACCGACTGATGTAGTCGCTCCAGGTCGATCGCGCCGCCTCTTCGGACGTCTGGTCCACCAGATCCGACAATTCGAGTCTATCAATCACGGCGGTATCGATCCCGGCGCCGCGTAGCATCTCGGGAATGACGTAGACGCTGTCGCAATCGTGCATCGAGAATACGCGCTCGATCGGAACGTTCGCGAACAGGGCGATTTTTTCGCGGACCTTCTTCGTCACCGGGTCCGATGCGCGGCATGCGATAATGTGCGGGTGGATACCGGCGGCATTGAGCAGCTTCAGGTTGAGCTGGGCGGGCTTCGATTTCTGTTCGCCCAGAATTCGCGGCTCGATGATATACGTCAGGGCTACGAAGCAGAAGTTATCACGCCCCTCCTCATGCGACATCTCGCGCACGGCCTCGATGTAGTAGGCGTTCTCGACGTCGCCGACCGTGCCGCCGATCTCCACAAAGATGACGTCGGCATCGCTGACGACGGCGAGTTCACGCAAACGCAGCTTCACCTCGCCGGTCACGTGCGGGATCATCTGAACGTCGCGACCGAGGTAAAGCCCCTTGCGCTCCTTTTCGAGCACACGCGAGAAGATCTGCCCGCTGGTCGCGAAGTTCAGGCGCGTCAGGTCGAGGTTGAGCATCCGCTCATACGTCCCCAGGTCCATGTCGCACTCCATGCCGTCATCGAGTACGAACACTTCGCCGTGGCGATACGGATTGAGCGTCCCGCTGTCGCGGTTGAAATATCCCTCGAGCTTGATCGGCGAGACCGAAAGCCCCTTGTCCTGGAGGATCTTGGCGAGCGAGCTGGAGAAGATCCCCTTGCCTAGCCCGCTCATGACCGTACCGAAGACCACGACGTACTTCGTACGACCGGGCACGTACCCGGTGGGTATCGGAGTGAAGAACTCCGTATCGTCCGAAACTTCGCCGATCGACGCGAGTATCTTCTCTGAACCCATTACCATTCCTTCAAGCTCGGGAGGCAACTCCCTTTGTCCACCGATATTGCCGACTTACGTCTTTATGGACGCACTCCGGGCGACGCGTTTGACGAACGCGGCGTAGTCCTCGGGTGTGTCGATACCCACGGCGGCGTCGTGGATCTCGCACACGCGGATGCGGAACCCATGCGCGCACCACGCCAACTGCTCCAGCGACTCGATCGTGCTCGGTTGGACGACCTTGTCACCGGGCAAACCAGCGATCTTCGGTAACACATCCGCGCGAAATGCGTAGACGCCGACATGCAGCAGCCACTCCGACGGTCGTTCAACGCGACCCTGGCTGTTTCGCGGATGCGGAATAAGACTGCGAGAAAAATACAACGCGCAGCCCTCCGCGTCCAGCACGACCTTCACGCAATTCGGATCGAGCGGCGAGCCGGGGCCGTCGCATGGTCCAGCGTCATCAAACCGCGTCGCCAGGGTGGCGATTCGCACCGTCGGCGGCGCGTCGGCCATCCGTTCGATCAGCTCGTCAAGAACGCCGGGCGCTATCTCCGGCTCGTCACCCTGAACGTTCAGAACCAAGTCGTCGTCGTGCAAACCCAGCGCCTCGGCCACCTCCGCCACGCGATCGGTTCCCGTCGTGTGGCGCTCGCTCGTCATTACGGCTTCGCCGCCGAAAGACGCTACGGCTTTGAGAATCCGATCGTCATCCGTGGCGACGATCACACGATCAACGCTTCGGGCCGCGCTGGCGCGTTCGTACACGTGCTGGATGAGATATTTGCCGGTCTGATTGGCGAGGGGTTTGCCGGGGAATCGCGTGGAGGCGTACCGGGCCGGGATGACCGCTATCGCCGTCAACGCCGGCGCCTTGGCAACGAATTGTCTGTAACTTCGTCTGGCACGTGGCGAATCTATCAGGAGACGGCGGGCTTGTCAAAGTTCCGCCGGCAAGCGCCCGGTAAGCCCGCAAATTGGTTGGCCGGTTCGGTGAACGCGCGGCGGCAAGTTCGTGTCGCCCCGGCGTTCCACCTGTGCCGCGACTACGTTGGCGTGGGGGCGCTGGTGCAGCGTCACCCCTTAGCAGCCCCATTCCGAGAAACAGTCTCGGGCTGGCAACAAGCCCTGCCCTGTCGACGGAACGTCAAAACCGACCTCGCCGGCGCTCTTTTCCGGGGAGGATCTCCAGGCAGGTTGTCCAGTGCCCTGACAGAATCGTATCCGCGAATTCACTTGGAAGCCCTTCGCTTCGCATCTCGGCCGCCAGGCGTTCGTGGTCGTACGACACAGGGACGAATTCGACGTGAATGCCTTTGGCCGGTTGGCTCACCGCGTACTTGTCGGTGCCATGCTTTAACACTTCATGTGAACCGCGCTCGGTCGGCTGCGGCACATCATTGGCATTGTTTGCGAACGATGTCGCGCTTTGCCGTTTCGCTGATTCCGTCGCTAGGTGTTTATATTCGTTGGTAGTTCGATGCGATGGTGCTTCCAGAATGGCATACCATACGTTGGTTCGCCCGTCGTTCTCCGGTCGCCCCAGAACACCCACGTTGACGAACAGGCGGTCATCGTCGAGATCTCGCCGCCATTTAATGCCCGTATGTGTTGCGAGGATGACGTCGGCGTCGTGATCGCGGCAGAGCCTCTCCAGGAACTGAGTTGACGTCGTGCTCTCCCACAAAAACTCATTCGTCTTTCTCGGGCTGCCGTGACACAGGAGCACGCGCGACTCCCCGATCTTCATGCGAAGCTCGGTCGGCAGTCCGGCCAACCAAGGTCGCCACCGCTCGTTGGTTTGTTGATATGTGTAGCGATAGCTGACGGCTGCGAAGTGGTTGTCCCGAGGATCGGTGTAGCCGCACTGACAGTCCGGCAGCCCGCGGCCTATGGAATCGTCGTAGTTGCCCCGCACGACTTGGACGTCGTTGTCGATGAGAATCGGAAACACGCGGTCGGGATGCGGCCCGAACGCACCCAGGTCTCCGAGGCAATAAATGGCTTCCACGTTTCTGCGTCGCGCGTCCTTGATCGCTTCTTCCAGCGCGAGGTAGTTGCTGTACACGCCGCCGAGGACCGCGACGCGCCGGTGGCTCGGCGCCGCGCGTGTGGCCGATGGCGACTCGGTCGTCTTGAATTGAAGGGCATCGGACACGGTTATGAACTCACGTGGTGATGCAGTCTGTCTGCCAGTTGGTGGCACGGTCTACAATAGGTCCGCCAGGGTTTATCGATGCCGTACGGCCGCCACGGGGGGCGGCCGCTACATTCCCTCTTGACAGTCACAAGCCCCATCGTCGGTCGCAGTGTTCGGGGTTGGTTCCCGCTGCATTTTTCGTCGCCGGTCGCTGCGTTTCTGCCGGCGGCCGATAGGTTCTTGCCGGCGGTCGGGTCCGTCTTGGGATGGGTCAGTACCATCTCATCATACCCGTCAGGCGTCCGTGCTGGCGGTAGCGGCGGACGCGACGTTGGAACAGATCGCGCCGTACTGCCAACACGTATAACACGCCGCGTGTCGTAGGGGATACGCGCGGAGCGCATCGGCGAGTGAATCCCCCATTTTCGCGTCGGGCGAATCGAGCAGGATCGGACAGACCCACACACCCTGGTCGGTGACCAACCGGGCCGCGCTGCACACCAACCTCGATTGATCGTACTCCCGCATCATGGTATGGGTGACGAAGTCACCGGCCCCATACCCGCCCGAACGATTAACCTCGGCGCCGAGCTTGAGGAGCGGCAGGATCTTGAGACGGGGTCTTTGGTATCCGTTTTCGCGAAGGAGTTTGACGAAAGCCGCGAGTACGTCGTCATCGGGGCCGTCCCACGTGCGGGCGATCGTGAGTATGGGCAGGAAACCCCTAGCGGCGAGCTTGCGCACGCCGTCCATCGCACGATCAAACGTGCCCTCTCCGCGGATCGGGTCGTTCATCTCTGCGGAGTAGCCGTCGAGGCTGACTCTAAGCTCGAGCGAGTAGATCGAGGCGTTATCGATGAATTGCAAACGATCGAGGATTGCGTCGCGAAAGAGGGTGGCGTTGGTGAGCACGGTCGCCGGTCCGAATTCGAGCGTCCGTTCGAGGATGTCGCACATCTCGGGATTGGCGAAAGGCTCGCCGCCGGTGAAGTAATATTCCTTGACGCCCAGCGCCCGCGATTCCTCCAGATATCCAACGCAGGTATCGAGCGAGAGAAACCGAAACTTGTCGTTTTCCGGTGAGCAACTGATGAAACAATGGTGACACCGCAGGTTGCAAATCGTCCCGCCCACCTGGAACCACAGCGTGTCCAACGCCGCCAGCGCCACGCGCGGGGCGTTTGTCTGGAGCACCTCCAACGACACCGGGTTGCCGCACGAATTGGAGCGATCGGACGTCGGCACGGCTACACGCGCTCCGCACATCGCGCGGCCAGCCGCGTGAAGACCTTGTCGACCTGAGCGATCCCGGTGGCGAGCAGAAACGTGGCATCTCGTCCGAAACTCTTCGCGCCGAGGATGAAAAAGTTCGGCTCGGGCGTGACCAGCGTTTCCTCGGGTGTGGGTTTGCGCTCGAGGCAATCATGCACGTCCTGCTTCCTCAGCGTCGCGGCAAGCTTCATCGGTGCCATCGTCGCGTAGCATTCATGCACGTGAAGCTCGCGATAGAGCGACCGGTCCGGGTGATAACCGACATTGGCAAGCACGCGATGCACTTCGAATAGCTGATGGTTGCAGTGTACGTCGGCCGCGTGCACGACCACCGTGTTGTGTGCGTGCGTCTCGATTTTCTCGACGGTGACGGACGGGATGTGCTTGATCCGCGGGTGTGACGCAAGGGCGATCGCGTTCGCTCGTCGGGCGAGTTGGCCGCGGGCAAAGAGGCTGTCGCGCGGAATCTCGCGGATCGGCGGGTTGCGATCACCCGCGGTCATCCATACGACCCGCGTGCGCGTGTCTGAGTGGACGAGTTTTTCGAGCTCGACGATGGACGTGGCCGCGGTGTAGCCCGCGCCCACGAGTACGATGTGCTTACCCGAGAAATCCGCTTTGCGGGCTGCGTTGATGTCCTCGAGGTGGTAGTCGATGAACGCGGCGGCGGACCGTTCGCCGACGGCGGGTATGCCACCGTTGCCCACCCAATTGTGATTGCCGTACGTCCCGGATGCGTCGATGACGACGTCCGCTTGGGCAATGCGCTCAGCGCCGTCGGCGGTCTGAATGAGAAGGCGAAACGACCGCCCGCCGCGCCGCTCGTCGCCGAGGTATTGCGACTTGAGCAGGCCCCATCGCCCGATGGAAACGACGCGATGCCCGGTGTGGACGTGGTCCTCGAGCGCGGAACTCTCCGCCAGCGGCGCGAGGTAGGCCCGCACATGATCGCGACCGCTGAGCATCGCGTCCGCCAAGGGTGGAGCGTAGTCGGGGTTGTCCCGCCGGATCGTCTCGATACCGAGATCGCTGTGATTCATCGAGAAGGGCGTGAACAGGACGACGTGCCCCCATTGCCGCACGTGCGTCGCGATTTCGCCCGCCTCGTAAACGTCAAAGGGCCATTCGAGCGCCGCAGCGCGAGCCGCGGCCTCCAGACCTATCGGGCCGCCGCCGATGATCGCCACCCTGGGGCCACCATTGGGCGGCGCTGCGCTGATATCATGTTCCGCCATATCGTCGATCAATGTTAGTTTTCAAGGTGGCGAACGGCAACATCCATTCCGGACGTCGATCGCGGTTGCGCCGAAACCGGTGGCGCGCGCAGGTGTCCGCCTCTTTCGACGGGCTGATCGGTGCTATGTTCGACGGTGTCCCCCGGCAGGCGATTGCCGCGTGCGATATTCCTCGCGCCCCTCTCATTCGACGCACAGGAACCTGCACGCTCGCGCGCTACTCCACGACCACCCACTTGCCGTAATCGTCGAGCGCAAAGCGGATGATCGGGTGTTCGCGGCGCCCAAGGCCCGTGTTGCTGCCGTTGATCCCCAGTATGACTCGACGTGTCCAGTCAATCTCGATCTTGCTCGTGTCGATCGAAAACCGCTCGACGTCGCGCGTATGGATCTCGATCTTGTTGCTCGACTTATGAAAAGTGCCCGTGACCGAGCCGCCGTCCGCGTCGCCGCGAACCTTCTCCGCGTAGACCCATCGCGTCGGGTCCGGGAGGTCGACATCCAACACAAACTGTGGAGGTTTCGGGGTGGCCCCGCCGTCGGTTTCCGCGCGACTTGCCGGAGGGGCGGCCCGCGCAGACTCGACCGGCGGCGCATTGTCGCCGGGTTGCGGCGCCCGCTGAGAATCGTTGCAACCACCCAACCACGGCAGGGCGGCAAACACCCCAATTAGCAGCAGAAGCATGACCGGTACTTGGAACACCAAGTCTCCCGGACCGGCCGGTAGGCTGGTTCCGCCCATGGCCCGATGGATGGTTCGCCGCGCGATGATCGAGTGGGCCGAGACCGGCACGGGCCTTGCAGGCGTTCTTCTTTGCATGGCTGTCTCCACCTGCGTCGTTTGGCGTTCGCGGCGATCGGCCCCAGCCGTCGCGGCGTTGTCTTTGTCATTCGCGGTTGCACGAGGGACCGCGATATTGTACCGTCCTGAGGAAACCCAGGATGCACACACGGTGAGCCTAGAATACTCGAAACCGATCGTTCGATCGACCACGATTCTCTCCGTACGGCGCGACGAACACGTCGCCATCGGCAGCGACGGACAGGTATCCTTGGGCGCGACGATCGTCAAACACGACGCGAGTAAGATTCGGACATTGGCCAACGGTTCGGTCCTGTGCGGCTTCGCGGGCTCGGCGGCCGACGCCTTCGCGCTGCTCGAACGGTTCGAGGCCAAGCTCGAAGAGCACAAGACGCACGTCCGCCGGGCCGCGATCGATCTGGCCAAGGAATGGCGCATGGACCGGGTCCTGCGCAAGCTCGAGTCGCTTCTCATCGTGGCTTCGAGGGAGGCGACGTTGATGATTAGCGGATCGGGCGATGTGATCGAACCGACGAACGGTGTGGTCGGTATCGGTTCGGGAGGGATGTACGCGGTGGCGGCGGCCCGCGCGCTGCTCGAGCATACCGATTTGCCGGCCGAGACCATCGTCGAGCGCGCGCTCGAGATCACCGCCGATATTTGCGTATATACCAATCGAGAGTTGACCATCAAGACACTAACCTGATGCCGAGCCTTATGAATGCAACGCCCGTGTCGCTCTCGCCGAGCCGCGAGCCTCGAGCCCGCGCGATACCGCGCCCGTTCGGACAATCGGCTGGGGCAATCGGCGAACGCCATCTCGCGCCGCCGACTCGATCAAACGTGCGATTGGTTTGTTTGAGGTTTACAGAGTCGTGTACCCTGTGTTGCAGCGCCACCGTTGCTCGACCGACGCCAACAGCGGCTTGAGGAGAAACGCAATCGCCCCGCCTGATACGAAGATGGCAACTATTGTCCAATCCAAACCCGTTCAATCGAGTTCGACCATGCAATCGCTGACTCCAAAGGCCATCGTCGC
>JADFHG010000038.1 GCA_022567365.1 Planctomycetota bacterium
AAGTTCAAGTAGTCCTTTCACTAGAACTTGCGAGTCGTTCGTTTTCACGTTAATTCTGCCTGTGTGACGCGCAGCCATTCCACAATCGAAACGTATCGCCGCGCTGGGATAGGGTGCCTACCCGTAATATCGCTAGTAAGGTAGCGCAATCGCCACGAATTCCGCCACCAGCCCCGTCTCCCGGTCCATGCTCACCGCCCCCACGGCGACCTGAGAGTCCCGGTAGTATAACCGTTTCAAGCGTGTCGTGGGGCGAATTCCCGGAGATTCTTTTTCAAGTATCCTCTTGACAGAAGGGTTCGGGTGTGCGATCTTCCGCGCCGTCAAACCGAGGACGAGCGAGTTCAGTTGTCACTGGCGTGGATGTGGCTTGGCTCATGCGGCG
Source organism: Planctomycetota bacterium (assembly GCA_022567365.1). GTDB lineage: Bacteria > Planctomycetota > Phycisphaerae > UBA1845 > UBA1845 > JADFHG01. Next base: position 386 of record JADFHG010000038.1, read on the forward strand.
CGAGAGGCGCGAAACGGTCGCCGCAGCGTGTTCCTCGGGAATTGCTAATGTCGTACGTTGCGGTTGCCCGATAATGCAGCAATTGTTTGCCGTCGGCGGTCCGGTGCGTGGCGCGGAATCGGGTCGGCGGGGTGTGGCGGGTTCGCAAGAAGACCTTTGGTTCCCTTGGGCACAAGATGCCATCGATTCTGGCAAGGTGTATATCGCGATTACGCCGGTCGATGTGCCGGCTTGGGGCCTGATGGTCGGGTCGGTAGTTGCGAGCGGTTTTCGAGCGTTTGCTCGTGTCCGATCGAAACCTGCTTTTCGTTACTCGCCTGCTTGAATGAAGCGTTTGGACAGGCAGGCGAGGCGAGGCGGCAAGGACCATTGGCGGTTCGAAACTGATCGAAATCTTGGAGCGCTGTTGTTTCCAGCGTTTTGTGTTTCTTGGAAGGACGAGCTGGGTGATCGCCCGGCAGGTCATGTTTGAGTGTGGATCGCGTGCCCGTGCAGACCGACGTGGTCGGGCGTGATCGCAAACTCTTTCTCTATGGAGATCTACAGATGCGTAAGATCAAGAAGGGTATGCTGGCTGCGACGGTCGGTTCGGCCTTGTTCTTGGGTGGTTGTTTGAATGTTGGCGGAATCTGGGGCAGGGTCCTATGGGGCAGCGCAATTAGCGTCGCCACGGACTTCGCCTTGGACAACGATGCGGTCTTCGACCTGTTCGAGGACGGCGAGCCGACGGCCACGGACGACGACGGAACCTAGGCGCTCGAGCGTCAACGAATCCAATGTCGCTTAGCGCCTTGTGCGGTTGCGCCGGGCGGGTAGCGGCATGATGTATGGAAAACACGCGCGGGGAGGCCGTTGTTGCGGTGTCCCCGCGCGTTTCCTTTTTGCCCACAAGATCGGGCGCGCGGCATCCGGCGCTATCGAATCTCCGTATGTCAAGCGAGATCGAGCCGCGCAGTGATCGCCGGTCGGTCCGCCGTGCCGCCCACGGTAACGCCGGCGACCTGCGGGTCGTGCGGTAGCGCCAGCTTCAAACCATCCCGCCGACAATCCTCGAGAATGCGTCGTTTCTCGGCAATCGTCACGAGCGGCTCCACGTCGTACGCCATTACCCACGCAAGTGGTAGGTGGATGCTCGTCGGAATGACGTCTCCCACAAACATCAGCTTTTGCGACCCTTCGCCAAAGACCGGAAGAATCTGGTACGGTGTATGACCGTGCGAGATGAACCACGCAACCCCCGGCCAAGGATCGGGCGGCGCATCACCCTCGACGAATTGAAGCACTCCCGCCTCCTCGAGGCAGGCATAATCCGCGGGAATGAAGGAACCGCGGTCCTTCGTGGTCGGATTGTGCGCATGCGCCCAGTGCCTTTTGTGGATCCAGTGTCGTGCGTTCGGGTAGCGCGGAGCCGCCGGGCCGTTCGGTCCGTTCGTCCAATCCGTAAGACCGCCGTTGTGATCGAAATGAAGATGGGTCACCACGACGTCGGTCACGGCCTCGCGATTCATGCCCATGCCGCTCAGCGCGGAGTCGATCGCCTCGCCGTCATGCCGAATCGCGTATCGTTGGGCTTTTTCCGGGGTCCACTTGGTACCCGCCCCCGTATCGACGAGTATGACGCGCTTGGCGGAGCGGTCCACCGCGATCAGCGTCCGTGTCGCCAGGAGGATTCGATTGGCGTCGTCGACGTCGGTCTTCGGTGCCCAAAGCACCTTGGGGACGACGCCGAACATGGCGCCTCCGTCAAGGCGAATGTGGCCGGTAACGATCGACCGGATTTCGTATCGGTCTACGGTGATCATGTTGCACTCCGTTCTTACGTACAGCGACCGGGCCGCGCGGCCCTCTCACCGGCTCCCGCGGTTCCGGGCCTGCCGCGATTGAGTGCGACATGCCGACGGAATCGCCGGGACCGGCCTCGAAGCCATCGTTGCACTACATCAGTGAAGGAATGTATCGCGCTACACTACGGCGGGCTCCATGGGCATCAATGCTTGATGCGTGAGAGAAGCATGGTCGTCAGAAAGCCGGCGACCGCCAACAAGCCTCCCCACGCGTAGTCGGTCGCCGAGGCACCCGCGTCGAACGGCCAGATGCCGATCACGGACCCGAACAGAATCCCCAACAGAACCCCGATCGTCTGCTTTTCTCGATGATGCAGAAGCCACTTCAGGAGGTTGCTCAGTAGGACAATACTGAGGATGGAACCGACGGCCACGGGAATCAGGACGCCCAGGATCGTCTCGAGATCGCCGTCAGTTCCCCCCGACGTGACCCAGTGCTTCGCCGACGCGATGGCGGCGAGAATCGTCCCGTATCGACCCATTATCAACAACATATACGCGCCGGAAATCCCGGGAAGGACCATGGCCGACATTCCCAGGGCGCCGGCTAGAAAATCCCGCACATATGCCGGTTCGATCACGACCGGTTCGATCACCGCCGCGTCGGAACTGGTATTTGGGCGCTCGGGTGCGGGCTCGCGCGTCGCGGCGATCGCGACCATCAGGGCTATGCCGGCCAGACACCCCACCACGCTCGACATTCGAATCGGACGGATCAAACGAATGAGGATCGGCGCCCCGCCCAGCGTCATCCCGATGAAGAGCGAGAACATCATGCTCCGATTCTGCGTCACGGCACGGCTCATGACCCCGGCGCAGAGTGCGATGATGATGAACGCGGTGCCGCCCAACACGGCGAGGAGCGCGACGTTACGGCGGCGCAAACGAAAACGCGTGACGTCCGCGATGCTGGTGACGAAGTCGTCATAGAGACCCATGACCAGGACCATGGTTCCTCCCGAAACACCGGGCACCAAGTTGGCAAGCCCCATCAGGACACCGGCGATCGTCGCCCGTACGACCGGGAAACGCCCACCGGTCCGTTCGGTCGCGCTGCGCGGATCGGGTTTGTCCGTCGTCGAAGGTGTCAAATGTTCGCTCAATTGCCGCCACCGCGCCTGGTGTTCGAGCGTCGGGTCTTGCGCGCTTTCCCCTACGGCTTTTCACTTGCGACACTGGGTATCGGCTTGCTGCTTTTCCGCTTGAAGAGTCTTCCGAATTCCCTATTTAGCCGGCGGAAAGTCCCTGCTCGAACGGTCGGTCGGGAAAGCGGTCCCGTGACTCGGAGCACCACAAGCTCCCTGGAGGCCGCTCCGATGACGTCCCCGACCAAGGGAATGTTGGCCCAGAGTCCCGGGTCGGCGTTGGCGAGATCGAGGTCGAGGTGGCGATCCGGGATGGACATGCGGCCACCGCCTTTCAGGGTCATTCCGGGTCCGTCGAGCGTGATCTCCTCGATTTCCATGATGTCGCCGTTGATCAGAAAGCGCACCGCGGCTCGCTCGAACGCGTGGCCGCCGGGCGGCGTCCGTACGTTGAGATTGACGTAGTTCCAAATCGCCATGAGCAACGGCAGGCGGTAATACCGTCCGTCGCGCAATTCGAGCGTACCTCTGCCGAGTCGGTTCTCGTTTCCCGCTACACTGCCCGACAAAGCCAGGTCGACGTCGAGGGTGCCGCGTATGTCGATGGGCTCGCCGTCTTCCGCCGCCCGAGGGGTTTCAGCCTTGATCAGCGATTCGGCGCTCATTCCAAGAACAGTCGCGGTCAACTCGTATTGCGTCGCGTTGTTGTCGAAGTCGAAACCGAGTTTGGCCGAGAGTCGTCCTTCATGCACGCGAGCGCTCGATCGGTCGATCTCGAATCGGCCGGCGCCGTCGTCGGTGCGCGTTAACCGCCATGTTCCGGTAATGTCCGTCACGTCTCGGCTGTAGACTTCGGCAATCGGCATACGAAGCTCGCCCGCAAGGGTTGTACCGCCTCGCCGATCCACCACTATGCCGGCGAACGTTATCGTGCCGGAGAGCGCGCCGACGGCATCGATACCGCTCAGGCTCGCGTCGTCGAGGTCGAAGCGCCCCTCGGCGGTCCAAATTGGATCGTCTCCCCCGGGATCGCGCGTCATTTGGAGCGTATCGATGTGCAGGTCCACTTTGCCGCGCGGCGCGAAGCGATCCCACCGCGCGCGCAACTCCTCGGGTAGCAGGTCGCGCACAGCGGAGGAGAGCGGCAGCCCTTCGGCGACGAGTCGCGCGGTTAGTTCCCGCGGCGATCCCGAGCCGGTCGTCTCGAAGGCCAGCACCAGATCGGCGCCGGCGTACCGCGCGGTAGCGCCGGTCGTTCGGGCGCCGTTTGCATCAACTCTGATCACCGCGTGAACGTCCTCGATCGATTCGGGCACGCGCGAATGGCGAATGCTAACGCCATCAAGGTGGATCTCGGTCAAGACGGCGACGTCGCTTCGGCGATTCGGAAGAGGTGGGTGAGTCTCCGAGGCGGATCGGTCGGCCGAAGCGCTGACGGGCGGGCGAGAGAGGACCACGGTCGCGTCAATCGGTCCCAAGACTTGCCAGTCCGCCAGGACGGCCCGCGTGGACTCGCCGAGCGCGGACCGCAACTCGTCACTGAGGGTCAGCTTCTGGAATCCTATTGTCAGATGCGTACCGTCGGCGCCTTTGCCAAGGCCCTGCCGTCCGTGAATGGTCACGGACGCCCCGCCCAGACGGCCGGTTAGTTCGTCGATGTCTATGCGCTCCCGGTCAATGTGGATGATGCCGGCAAGACCGGTCACCTGGATCGGAAAAGCATCGTGGCGGACTCTCGTGTCATGCAATTCGACGTCGGCCCGGTAGGTGGGGCCTCCGGTATCACCACCAAGACCGACGGTCGCGCGGAGATCGAACCGGCCCTCGGCGTGGAACGCGAGCAGGCTCCGACGTACGGTCTCGGGTATCGCACGATATAGCGTCGGGTCAAACGGCACATTTCGGGCCGTGACGATCAAGTCCAAACCGTTCAAACCTTCAGATCCAAATGCCGCCGACCCGTGGACCGCGACGTCGACGGCGCCGCGCCGACCATGAACGTCAACCAAAACGCCATCCGAGAGAATGGTGAGCGTACCTTGGAGATCGTCGACGGGGTACGGCACGCGGGCGTACTGCGCCGACACGCCCTTGAGCGAAACGTCGATGCTCTTTCGCCAAGCCCCCTTTTTCCCCGGTGGTGCTTCGTCGCGGACGAGGTCAACGTCCACGTCGATCGTACCCTCGGGGGCGAACGAATCCCAAAGCAAACGATGGTTCTTCTTGAGCGCACGATAGAGCTCGCGATCGAGCGGAATCGAGCGGCCACTGATGGCGAGGCGGCCGGCCGCACTGCGTTTCGGGGCGTCGAATTCGCCATCGATCGTGACGGTGCCCGCAGCGTGCCTGCCGCGTATTCCCCGGAGGGTCACCCCGTCGGGCGTGTAAGCAACCGAACCATACACATCCGTAAGACGATAGGGAAAGAACCGGCATGACGCGGTCGCGCCGCGGACGGTCAGCGCCGCGCGTTCGACGACGACCGGCGTGTCCGCGCCCGCCAGCTTGGTCACCCGCAAATCGAGATCGACCGGACCCGTGGGATCATAATCGTTGTAGAACCTCTCGAGTTTCGCCCACCTGTTGATGAAACGCCGTTCGTCCGGCGCAGCGTCCTTGTCGCGACGGGGAAGGTCGAGGGCGTCGAACGTGGCATGCGCGGTGAAGCTCACGTCGTCGAGCGTGCGAATCCTCTCTCGATCGCTCGTCATGGAGATGCGGACACTGCAGGCACTACCGTGAAAGTGTGCGTCGAATCGGGCGACAATCTCGTCCTGCGACAGCGTGATCGTGCCGTTGACCCCGTCGAATCGGAGGTAGCGATCACCACGAGGGAGCCGTTCCTCTTCTTTGTTGATGGGTATGGACAAGCTGACGTCGTTTAGCTCTATGGTCGCGGATCGCGGTCCGTCGCGATCGATCGCCCGCCCGAGATCGTAGTCCGTGGCCCGCACCCGACCGTCGAGCCCGAGCAGATCGCACCAACTCCCCGCGCCGTCGTATTTGCCGTTGACCGCGATCATGACGGCCTCGATCGACATCCAAGGCAGCCCGCCGGTGACGTTGCGAATGACCCCGGTCTTGAGATCGACGGTGGAGTGCCCGTCCGCCTTCTCTGGTCCGGTCGTGCCCCAGACGATGTCGTAGACGGATGATGCGTGTTGGACGTGGCGCCCCCGGATCGTCATTCGCAGGTCTTCGACTACCTTGACTTCCCCATCCGCTTCTCGTCGCACCACTAGCACGCGGGCATCGCGCAGCTCGATGAGGGGAAGGTCGAGTTTGCCATGGGTCTCGTCGTCGTCGAGATTCAGCAGGTCGGCGACATTGGTCGCGCCGGTGGACGCATCGCGCGCGATCCTCAGCAGGGCTCCGTCGGCCACGACGGACGTCAGATCCAACCTGCCCAGAAATATGGCGTACGGGTCGTGCGTCAGGCGGACCAGGGGGCAAGAGAAGATCAGGTCGTCTTTGGCCGCCGCATGGTCATTCCCCTCTTTGCCGCGGGCGATGGGCCTCGTGACGGAGAGGTCGGTTACCCGGACACCGTTCAACCAGGAGAAAGTCGCGCCGCCGACGCTAACATCGGCGTTGACGAAGCGCTGAATGCGTGCCTCGATGATTTGCCGGATACGCGCCGGGCGCGTGTAGTAGTGATACGCCGCAACGACGATGGCGCAACCACAGGTCGCAATAAGCACGATGTTCCGGAACCGGCGACGTGGTTTGCCCATGCGACTTCCGAGCGGCGGTTCATCGGACACGCGCGTTTGCTCCCGTTTGTACGCGCCGTGTGAAGCGATCGCAAAGCGCGATCCACGCCACGGCCGCCAGGATCTCGAGCAGCGGCATGGACGTGAGTCTGTAGCGAACGCTGCCGACGAACACGCAGTGCACGGCGCTGAAGTAGAGCGCGGGGAGAATGAGCAGCAGGATGCGGCGCGGCGTCACCATTTTCAATCTCGACCGGAGTATAGTGCAAGCGGCAGCCAAAACGAAGATCGGGATACTCCAAAACGCCGAAACGAGTCGAACCGCAGTCGTACGGTGGGATTCCGCGTTCGGTATGGGGTTCCACGTGCGGGCGAGCTTGACGGCCCCCAGCCGGACGATGCGGACCGGATCGTCTCGAACGGCCCGCCAGGACGCGGCGAGGAAGAAGCGGTTCCATTGGACCTCGTCGAGGCCCCGAACGGCCTCCATCTGTTTGATGTCGCCCAAATTGCTCTCGCCGGTCGCCTGTGGGCCGACGCCGTCATAGAGCGAAATGCCGCCGCGGTGGGTCAGGAAGCACCAATCACCAGTGACGATCCGGTTCCTCAGGGTCCAAGGCGAAAGACCGCCGATGACGATCGCGACCGCGAGCACCGAACCCGCGATCGCGGTCCGATCCATCCGGCGAACGGCGACCAGCATGAGCAGCATTGCGCCGACGAGCCCGACGCTCGATTCGCGCAGGTATACACAGAGGAGCGAACAAAGACCGATGAGCGCCCACTGGCGAATGCCCGTGCGGGGATCGTCGGGGCGGGCCACGGTCCATGCGACTCGGCACAGCACAATCAGTGCCACGATGAACGCCGTCTCGGTCAAAAGCAGAGACGAAAAGAACACGAGGAACGGATCAACGGCCACGAACACACCCGCCCATCGACCGGCGCGGCGGTTGAACATGGTCGCGCCGAGCCCGGCCGTCGCGGCCGCACCGACCGCACCGAGCAACCAGTGCAGCGCTTTTGCCGCGACTTGTCCGTATGGCAAACCGGTCAGCGGCGCCAGAAACGCGGGGTAGAGCGGCATTCGCGTGGCCCGAAACCCCAACTCGTCCACGAGACCTTCGCCGTGCCAAAGCGATGTGGCGATCATCCAGTACTGCTCTTCATCGGGGTAGGTCAGCGCCGATGGATCCTCGGCGCGGACGAGCAGGGCGATTCCGAACCCCGCGCGGAGCACAAGTGCGAGTGTGAATACGAAGAGGAGATCGGATCGGGTGATTGCGGGTCGATCCGGGTCGGTCGGCGCGTCACGCTGTTCGCCGGTCGGCGGTGGGTGATTCACTGCTCAAGCGGTTTGGCTTGTAGCCGCAAGACCTTGCGCGTCAGCGCCGTGATTTTCACTCGATCGTCGATTCGATGACCGATGATCCAGATCGGACCCAGTTGATCGCACAGGACCGCCACGCGTTCCCTTTCCTTGGGAGCGACCTTGGCGTCGGTCAGAAAGTCGGAAAGTTTTTTCGTGCCGGGCGCCCCGAGTGGAAAAAACCGTTCGCCCGCGCGCCGGGTACGGACCACCAGAGGCGGATGGACGGCCTCGAAATCCACGGATTCCTCCATTGCCCCGCCGGCGTGTCGGAGCTTCGCGGCTTCTCCGGCGGAGACGTCGTCGATGGCACAAACGATCTCCAATCGGCGAATCGGAAGAAGCGTGCGCCCCGGCATGTGGACGGCGATCTCCGCGGCGATCGTCTCCCTGGGTTCGTCCGATGGAAGCGTGAAAATCAACTGGCGATACCGTTTCTCGACGGTCATGCCGCCGGGCAGTTGAATCTGCCTGCCGCTGGCGGGGTCGGCCACGAGGTCGAGCGCCGAGACCAGGTGGGCGAAGGCCAGATCCTGTTCGCCCAGTCCGAACGCCGCATAGGCGAGGCGGATGATCTCGGTCTGGACGATGCGGCTTTTGCGGGCGAGGGCGTCGGCGTTGATGACGAGCACCTGGTCGGTGCGCGAGACGATCAGCGTCTCGAAGGTGCGTTGGACGGTTTCCTCGAGGAACTCTCGGAGCCATTGCGCCTGTTCGCCGAGCCGCGTGAGCGCGTCGCGAACCTGCGGGTTCACGTCGCTCTCGATTTGGGGGAGGATCACGTTGCGGATCCGGTTGCGCATCGGTTCATTGGATGCGTTGCTGCGGTCCTCGCGAAACGCGATGCCGTTGTCCGCGATGAATACGAGCAACTCGCTTCGTTTGGTTCTGAGAAGGGGGCGAATCACGCGGACTTCGCTCCCGTTGGAGATGGGGCGCGTCCTGGGTATCCCAGGGAGACCCCGAAGTCCGGTACCGCGCAAGATCCTGTGAAGAATGGTCTCGGCATTGTCGTCGGCATGATGCCCGACGGCGACCACGCACGATCCGATCTTCATGCACACGCGCTCGAAGAAGGCGTAGCGTTCGCGGCGCGAGACTTCCTCGATACCGCCGGATTCGCCCTTCGCGATCGACGCGACGTCTTTCGAGGCAATCGTGCAGGGGATGGATAGGCTGTCGGCGGCGGCCCGCACAAACGCCGCGTCGTGTTCGGCGTCGGCGCCGCGCAGCTCATGGTTGAAGTGCGCGATGTGCAGATCGAGCGACCAACCCTGTGTCCGGTTGAACTCGCGCAATACGTGGAGCAGCGCCATCGAGTCGGACCCACCGGACACGCCTACGACGACGGTGTCGTCTTGCGCAAGGAGGTTCTCGGATAGCAGCTCGTTGGCGAGTTTCTTGATCATGTGTGCACCATCATGTGTGCGGCTTCGCCGATCATCTCAGACAGCGTCGGGTGTGGGTGGATCGTGGTTGCCAGATCATACGCTACGGCGCCCATTTCGAGCGCCAAGGCGCCTTCGGCGATCATCTCGCCTGCGTGCGGACCGACCAGGCCGATGCCGATAAGGCGTTGAGTCGATTTCTCGAAAATGAGCTTTGTCGTGCCCTCGGTTCGTCCGATGGCCACCGCTCGCCCGGACGCCGCCAGCGGCATTTTCTTGACGACGACGTCCAACCCCTTGGCCTTCGCTTCCGTCTCGGTTAGACCGGCCCAAGCGATCTCCGGATCGGTGAAGACAACGGCGGGTATCGCCCTTGGATCGAATACGGCGTCTTTGCCCGCGACGAGGTCGCCGACGACGTTGCCCTCGTGGATCGCCTTGTGCGCGAGCATGGGGTTGCCGATTACGTCGCCGATTGCGTAGACGCGCGGGTTGTTGGTTTTGAATTCGTCGTCGACTTTGATGAACCCGCGCTCGTCGGTTTCAACGCCCGCCTTTTCGAGGCGCAGATCCCCCGAGTTCGGCGCGCGGCCCACCGATACGAGCACCTGTTCGAATACCGTCGTCTTGGGCAATTTTTTACCCTCGAAGGCGACTTCGATTCCCCGCTTGACCTCCTTCATGCCGGTGACCTTGGTCTCTACGCAGACCTGCTCGAATTGTTCGTCGAGGCGGCGCGCGAGCGGGCGGACGAGGTCACGATCCGCACCGGGGATTATATTCTCGAGCATTTCGACCACGGTAACTTTGGCCCCGAAAGCGGCGTATACCTGCCCTAGTTCGAGACCGATGTAGCCCCCGCCGATGACCAGCAACGTCTTGGGCACGCGCGTCATGTCGAGCGCGGTTCGAGAGGTCAGCACGTTTGGCGAGTCGATCTGGATGCCGCGCAGACGAATCGACTTCGACCCCGTCGCGATGATCGCGCGGCGGAACTTCACACGCGACGCGTGGTCGCCGGAAACGGAGACGCTCTTGGCGTTATCAAAACGCGCGGTGCCGTGTATGCGCTCGATCTTGTGTTTCTTGGCGACGGTGTCGAGACCGCCCGCGAGCTTCGAGACGACCTTCGATTTCCAATCGCGGATCGCGTCCATCTCGAGTTTCGGCTTGGCGAACTCGATGCCCATCCGTTTGGCGAGGGCGGCGACGTGCATGGTCTCGGCCATCGACAGGTACGTCTTGGATGGGATGCAGCCGCGATGGAGGCAGACACCGCCGAGATCGGGCATCGCTTCGACAAGAATGACCTGCAGCCCGTTTTCGGCGGCTCGAAACGCGGCGTGGTACCCGCCGGGTCCGCCGCCGATTACGAGTAGGTCCGTCTCTTGAGTGAACTCACCGATAACCATCGATACACCGTTCCAACAGCCCGTTGAAGAACTGCGAGTAGCGTCCGCCCCCCGCGGCGGACGTGGCTTTCGAGACCGCTATCGCCATCCTACGGCCGCCACGGGGGGCGGCCGCTACTTTCTCGTCGGAGCGCGACTTTTTCAACAGGCTGCTAAGTATTGACCGTGTTTATCGAGTATCCGTCGGCCTGTCGTGTGCCCATTGACCTTCGCGCCTGTTTCGCAATGCCCGCGGCGTGTGGGCAAATCCCGTGGCACGCCGGCGTCTACGGACCCAGCCGAGGGCGGCTGGGCTACACCTCGCCGAGGGCGGCTGGGCCGCTGGATGATCGCATGCCACGCGTCGAACGCCGGGAGCGACCGTTTTGGTTCATCACTTCATGTGTCATCGAGCGCTAGTGCAACAGAAATCTGGTGGGCATTTCCAGGAAACTGATGATCTCGCCGGTGAACCGGGCGGCATTGGCGCCGTCGGCGGCTCGATGGTCGAACGACAGGTTCAGCGGCAGCACCAGCGCGGGGACCACCTCGTTGTCGCGTACGATTGGAATCTTGCGCGAGCGACCGGTCCCGAGAATCGCCACCTCGGGGTAATTGATGATCGGCGTGGAAAAGGTTCCACCGAGCGCGCCGACGTTGGTGATGGTGAACGTACCGCCGCGAAGATCCTCAACGGAAAACTTGTTGGACCGCACCTGCTCGGCGATTTGCCGCAGTGTCTGGGCGATGCCGGCCAAGCTCAAAGTGTCGGCGTTGCGAATCACCGGGACGATGAGACCGCGTCCGCTGTCCACGGCCACACCGATATTGATGTAGTCCTTGTAGATGATCTGCCCGGATTGCTCGTCGAAAGAGGCGTTGAAAATCGGATACTTTCGCAGGGCGATACACACCGCGCGAATGATGAACGACATGGCGGTCAGCTTGGGCTCGCTACCGGTCGCCTCATTGAGCGAGCGCCGGATGCGGTCGAGTTCGGTGATGTCGGCGTTGTCGCCGTGCGTGACGTGCACCGCGGTGAAGGCGGATTGTGTCATGCGCGCGGCGATCGTCTTGCGAAGTTGGTTGAGCGGGGCGCGTCGGATGGTGCCCCACTTGTCCTGACCCACCTCGCCCGGTGGCGGAGTGTATGGCTGAACGGCGGCTCGGCCGGCCGTCGGAGCGATCGGACCGTCCGTCGAACCGGCGGTCGGTGTTGGCGTTGCTGCCGCGC